>CAIJLK010000276.1 GCA_903821465.1 uncultured Bacteroidota bacterium
TAGCAGCACATGCACATGGTGCTGAGGGAATGAAGCGTGCGGTTCTGGCTGGTGTAAATTCTATTGAACATGGTACCTACATGAGTGAAGAAGTAATGGAATTAATGAAGCAACATGGTACTTATTTAGTCCCTACCATTATAGCTGGTAAATCATCTGCAGACTCTGCAAAAATTCCAGGATATTTTCCAGAAATTGTTCGTGCAAAAGCGGCAGTTGTAGGAAATTATATTCAAGCAACATTTGCAAAGGCTTATAAAGCTGGTGTGAAAATTGCTTTCGGTACCGATGCGGGTGTGTATGCACATGGAAAGAACTGGTTAGAATTTGTATATATGTCTGAAGCAGGAATGCCCATTTTAGAATGTATTAAATCTGCAACTGTAAATGCTGCGGATCTTTTAGGAGTGAGCGATATTTTAGGATCAATAGAAAAAGGAAAATATGCCGACATTATTGCTGTTGATGGCGATCCAACCAAAGATGTACAAGTGATGGGCAAGGTTTCTTTTGTGATGAAGAATGGAGTGGTGTATAAAAATTAAAAAAGACCATTTTGCATAAAATTAAAATCCCTCGAATTATTTTCGAGGGATTTTTGCATAATAGAATCTTCAGATTTTAAAAATATTTCATTTATTTTCTCTCTCTAGTATGTACTTTATATATAGTAACTGAACAAGAATTGTTTGTAGTAAAAAGACTACTAACTATATGTAGTAATTAGACGTTCTTGTAGAAATTAATACTGATAACTTTATTTTAATAATAGGGACTTTCACAATATGCTTGTTAGTAGTTCAATAAAACTGGCACAAGTACTAGATATTTTTCCAATTTAATTTATAGTGATAATAATTATTTATTATGAAAAGCTGTATTTCATTACTAGCATTGATATTGTTTTTTTGTAATTGTACAAAAAAAGTTGAACCTGATATTATTACTCAAAAAACAGCGATTTTATCTTCTAATACTGGCAAATGGCAGTTAAATATTGTTTCAATAAATTTTATAATTCAACCATTAACAGCAGCACAGCGTTCATTTATAAAGAGCTATTCCAACAATGGTAATTATTCGGATACGGATGGATTAAATGGAACATGGACGTTGCCCTCAGCAGACGCCCTCGAAGAAAGCTATACCAACTTCAGTTCGGGTATTGTAGTAACGCAGAAATTTAAAATAAACACACTAAGTACTTCACAATTAAATGTAACCTATGTTGTTAATGGAAAAGAGATTACAGCAAGCTATAATGCAATTCCTTAGGGTAATTGTTTTATTAATTGTGACAAATGCCGTTCATGCGCAAATCCGCAATGCCTATCAAATAGGTAGTGTTGGAATGACGGGGTCTGTTCATCCTGTTTTCTCAGGACCAGTATTGATCGATGGCTCAGAATGTTTTGTTCTATCAAATGGATTAAAAACTTTAGAACTTCCTAAAGACGGTTATTTTTCTACTGCCTGTAGACTCGTATTGTTGAGTGAGTCGGGTATAAATTTAAATGCCTATCCCAACCCAGTAGTAAATACTGTTACCATAAAATCTACTGACAAAATCTTATCTATCGATAAACTAGCCATTGAATTATACTTAATGGATATGAGTGGTAGATTGATCCAAAAATTTCGCACTGATATTAATAATTTAAATGACGGATATCAAATACAAATGAATGCATATTCAAATGGTAGTTATTTAATTAAAGTAGCATCTGGCGCAAGCAATTTTCAAGTACTTCCCATCATTAAATCGAATTAAGCATGTGTCAAAAAATTTATTGTATAGCAATTCTAACTTTATTGGTTTGTGGGATTAATCAATTATCAGCTCAAACAAATATAATTCCAGATGGTATTATATTTCAAGCGGTAGCAACAGATCCGCAAGGTAATCCCGCAGCTGGAAGGACGGTTTATATTAAAGATGCCATTCTGCAATCATCAACGAATGGTCAAATAGTATTTAGCGAAACCTTTCAAGTAATTGCATCAAGTACAGGTGTATTTACCATTGTAATTGGCAAAGGTCAAAGATCTAATGGTCCAATGTCAATAGCTAGTCTAGACTGGTCAGCTGGCCCGTACTTTTTAAACTTAAAAGCGGCAGTAGCGCCTACACTGCCCTTATCAAATTGGAATGTAGATGATCAGTATGTTGATATGGGAACATCGCAGTTTTGGAGTGTTCCATTTGCATTATATGCGAGTAAGGTTGCTGGCTTTGATTTGAAGTTGAATATTTCGGATACAACCAATATGCTAAAATCTTATTTGAGAAAATCAGATACAGCAAGTTTGTCAAAAAGAATTGATGCAAGCAATACCGCTATTGTACAAGAGGTGACAAGAGCAAATGTTGCTGAAGCATTAAAAGCAAATGCAACAGATGTAACAGTAAGTCTTGAACTAAAAGAAAATACCGCGAATAAATCATCAATTATAACACTAGGTAATAGTGATATTTTGTATCCTACGCAGAATGCTGTCAAAACTTATGTTGATGCGCAAGTATTTTCAGGACCACAAGGAATACAAGGTTCAATAGGATTAACTGGAGCGATTGGTGCAACTGGTTCACAGGGATCGATAGGATTAACAGGTGCAACTGGTTCACAAGGATCCATAGGATTAACAGGAGCAACTGGTTCACAAGGATCGATAGGATTAACAGGTGCAACTGGTTCACAAGGATCGATAGGATTAACAGGAGCAATTGGTGTTGCAGGAATAAATGGAACGAATGGAGTAGGTGGAGCAACTGGTTCAACA
>CAIJLK010000277.1 GCA_903821465.1 uncultured Bacteroidota bacterium
AGAGAGAATTTATACGTATGTCCGAAATGCAATTACCATCATCGTATTGGTAGTGAAGAGTACTACGATTTTCTTTTTGATAACAAAGAGTATAAAGAACTCTACAGCAATATAAGAAGTAAGGATGCACTCGGATTTACAGATCTAAAACCTTACCAAAAACGTTTGGATGATATTCATTCAAAGACTGATCTGAAAGACAGCATGCGTGTAGCGGTAGGCACGGTAAATGGAGAAGGCATTGTTATTGCGTGTATGGATTTTGAGTTCATTGGTGGATCCTTAGGATCTGTAATGGGCGAGAAATTCAGTCGCGCCGTCGACTATTGTATCAAACACAGACTCCCCTATTTAGTAATTAGTAAGAGCGGTGGTGCACGTATGATGGAGAGTGCTTTTAGTTTGATGCAGTTAGCAAAAACCAGTGGTAAACTCTCGCAATTAAGCGATGCTAAATTGCCCTTTATATCTTTATTAACCGATCCTACATTTGGAGGGATCTCTGCAAGCTTTGGAATGCTGGGCGATATGAATATCGCTGAGCCAGGCGCCCTGATTGGGTTTGCGGGACCAAGAGTTATTAAAGAAACCATCAAACGCGATTTGCCCGAAGGCTTTCAACGCAGTGAATTCTTATTAGAACATGGGTTCTTAGATTTTATTGTTGATAGAAAAACTTTGAGGGACAAACTTTCACAAATAGTGAGTCTTTTAAGGAAATAATCAACCTCATTAAATCTGCCTAGTTGGCTTGGTATGACGAAGGAAATGAATAATCGGCAGGCTTATTTCAATTACGCTATTGAAGAAAAATTCATAGCTGGTATTGTATTGATGGGCACTGAAGTAAAATCAATCCGCGAAGGCAAAGTAAGTTTCAATGATTCATTCTGCATGTTCGATAATGGTGAATTGTGGGTGCGCGCTTTATTCATTGCATCTTATTCACATGGTAGTGACAATAACCATATTGAAGTGCACGACCGTAAATTATTGCTAAATAAAAGGGAATTAAAAAAATTACAAAACCGGATGAAGGACAAGGGTTATACCATTGTTCCATTAAAGGTTTTCTTTACTGATAAAAATTTAGTGAAAGTTGAGATCGGGATCGGCCGCGGTAAAAAGAATTACGACAAAAGAGAAACCATCAAAGGACGTGATGTAGAAAAAGAAATCAAGCGGTTACTCAAAAGATAATTACTAATCATACCTAGGCTTATTGGGCACCTTATAATCCAACTGTTCGATCAATGCTTTAGGACTAGGATTTTTCGTAATTCCAACAGCAATCTGATAACTTACCACTATAAAAACAATCGAAGCAATCAATTCGCCCAATCCAACCCAATATCCCCAAAAGCTATATACAACACCCTTTTCAGGATGCTCCGTCTCATAGATCACTTCAGTTTTCTCCCCATCCTTCCAGGACCTCAAATAATAATCTGCCTTTACTTTGAAATTCTTGTAACCATTCGAGAATTCAGCCAAATGCATTTGCTTTCCAGTAACACTATCTCTTGCAATCATAATTGTTGCGGGCACCCGATCTCCATCAAAATAATCTGGCTGCCTGGTAAACAAAACATAGCAACTAAAACAA
>CAIJLK010000278.1 GCA_903821465.1 uncultured Bacteroidota bacterium
AATTCTGAAGAATGTTTCTTGTCCCCCTTTAGAAAGCATCATGGCATCGGCTTTGCTCAATTCATTGAATTCGCTAATATCGGCGCCTGCAACAAATGCTTTTGGTCCCGCCCCAGTAATGATCACCGATTTGATTCCATCGTTTTCGTATACTTGATCCAAGGCCTTATTCAGTTCCGCAAATACGGCGCTATTCAATGCGTTTAATTTATCGGGTCTGTTGATGGTGATAGTGAAGATTCCATTGTCTAAATGGGTAAGCAATGTTGTATACATATTGTTATGTTTAGAAGTTTCTATGTTCACTTACCCAGACCTTGATATAGGATGCAATTTCAGAAGTAGTAGTGCCGGGCGCAAATAAATTGCCCACACCCATGGCTTGCAAAGCTTTCATATCGTCTTCCGGAATAATGCCACCGCCGGTGAGTAACACATCATTCATTTCTTTTTCCTTCATCAGCTGAATGATCTTCGGAAACACAGTATTATGAGCGCCAGAAAGAATGCTCACACCAATCGCATCCACATCTTCCTGTAATGCAGCATGCACTACCATTTCGGGGGTTTGACGCAATCCGGTATAAATTACTTCCATTCCTGCATCGCGTAGTGCAGTAGCAATAATTTTAGCGCCACGGTCGTGTCCGTCTAAACCAACTTTAGCAACTAGCACGCGAATAGGTCTGTTCATATGCAAGATTTAGAAAGGTATCTTCCGTAAAATTAATCTAAAATACTTATTGAACTGGGGATGTTTCTTTTTTTGCTTTTTGAATCTTTAATTTGAAGTCTTTCCGCATCTGTTCATTCATGCCTTTTAAAAGCAAGATCAAGCTACCTCTTTCTCTAGAATAGGGGGTAGTGATGCTATCAAATAAAACAACTTCTTTGAAGTTTTTGAGAAAATCATGTTCCATTTCATGTATGTCATCAGTAACTAAAACGATATTATCGAAATGCAATGAATCGGGCATCCAGTATAAAAAACTGGCGTTATCGCTATAAGTTTCAGGGAGATGGTATTTTTTTGAAAAATAATTCAAGGCTCCTGCCTCTCCATAATTATCGCAGTAAACTAAAGTGTTCTGTTTTTCAACATCATTGAGCGAGTGAAATGCTTTTGCAGACTTCCTTGCCATTTCATCCCAGCCCAACATATCAGCAAAATCCTGCGGAAGTGGATGTGATTCACCATCTTCCCAGTTGAGTACCCCCATTTTTTTAATATTCCTTTTTTCATAGAAGGCAGCCAATTTTGTAGGCTCCATGATCGGTAGTGCGATAGGAATTAAATAATAGCCCATGATCACAGGGATACCTACTAAAATTACTCTAACAAAATTGTAACGGTGCTTAGTGATCATTTCTAATTGATAACTACCAAATGCAAGTAATACTGGATAGGCTCCCATCGCGTAATAATTTTTACCATGCAGTAATAATAGTAAACCAATTACAATAAAATAAGCAAAACCAACAAAACGATATTTTTTTAAACTGCTTACAAACAATAGCGCAAATAATCCTGTTAACCAAACAAAGGCTACAGGAAAATTCATGATTAATTGATCGATCAAAAAACTGGATGGACTGATATATTGCAATTGCGTATCCTGCAATTTTTTCATATGAAATGCTACTGGAAAATGGTGTTGGTATTGCCAAATAAAATTCGGCAAGAAAAGAATTAGTCCAATTATTATTGCAAAGTAGAAGTGCTTATTTTTAAAAAGACTTCTTTGATTGCTCAGCGCTAAACCTAGTAAAAGGCTAACTATAAAAAAGATCACAGAATATTTACTAAGCATTCCAAGTCCAGAACAAATCCCTAAAATGTAAATCCATTTAACTTTCGATGTTTGAATAAATCGAATTAGGGAATACACGATGGCGGTCCAAAAAAAGATCTCCAAGAAGTTTGGCTGAAATAAAAATTGCATGCGCAGAAAAGCCCCGAATAAAAAAGAAAGAAAGATCAGGATAATGGCAAATGTTTTGCCTCCTAATGAGAGCACTAATTTTCCAGAAATGATCATGGTTAGTGCTCCAAAAAAGGAGGGCCAGAATTTCAACCAGAATATATTGTAATTGAATAAGTGAGTTGTCCATGCCAATAAAGAAAGCATGGGCGGTACTTCCATAAACCCCCAAGCTAGGTGATTGCCTTCAGCTACATAAAGCATCTCATCTCGATGTGGTTCGTAGATGCCGTTTTGTAATAGAAAGGGTGCAACGAATTTTACAAGGGCCAGGAAATATAAAAGCCTGTTAGCTTGTTTCATGCAATTGTTTTGCAGAAAGATAGCAACAGGCTTTTTATTAGCGCATTAAAATATTATGAATGGAGTAAACCCAGTACCTTTTTAATTCTTGCAACGGTTTCTTTTTTTCCAATGGCAGCCGCAATGTCAAATACACCGGGTCCGAATTTTCCACCCACCAGCATGATGCGTAGTGGCAGCATTAGTTCGCCGGGTTTTAATTGATGGGCAGCCGCCATTTCTTTGAATTCGGTTTCTAGATCTGCCGATTCCCAAACAGCACTTAATTCATAAGCACGAATGAGTTCGTTAAAGAACATATTTTTCTTCTCATCCCATTTAGGTTTCACTGCAGCAATATCAATTGCTTCGGGCAACTGAAAAAAGAAGGAAGCCTGCTGCACGAAATCGGTTAATAAAGTACAACGGTCTTTTACTAGTTCAATGGCTTTGGCAAGCAGTGCATCATCAGTAACTGTAATGCCTGCTTCTGCAAAATATTTCTGAATGTTTAATTCAATTTCTTTTGCGGGCTTGCGTTTGATCCACTCGTGGTTATACCATTTTGCTTTTTCATAATCAAATTTAGCACCGCCTTTGTGCACGCGA
>CAIJLK010000279.1 GCA_903821465.1 uncultured Bacteroidota bacterium
ATGGAGAAAATTCCCCCTCCTTCCGAAACAGATATTAGTTTAAGGGTTACTAGATTACCGATGAATAAAGGCGATAGAAAAAAATTCATCGATACTTTTAAACCAGGTCTATTGCTATTTATTACTATATATGTTGTACTTACAGTCTTTAGAGACATACGTGATAACTTTGCTGCGGATATCTGGAAAGAACTTGGATTCGGCAATCAGCCTTCTGTTTTTACAGCTACTGAAATACCTATAACATTAATTGTGTTGCTATTAATAGGAAGCATGATTTTAATAAAAGATAATCGAAAGGCTTTTGTAGTTACGCAGTACATTATTATTCTAGGATTTTTATTGGCAGGGATTTCTTCCTTTTTATTTATTCAGGGAATGATTGGTCCGTTTTTGTGGATGACACTTGTTGGCCTTGGATTATACATGGGTTATATTCCTTTCAATTGTATTTTGTTCGATAGAATGATTGCCACATTTAGAATTTCAGGAAACGTTGGTTTTTTGATCTATTTAGCAGACTCATTTGGGTACCTAGGAAGCGTATCAGTAATTCTAATAAAAACTTTGTTTCAATTAAAAATTCATTGGTCCATTATTTACAGTTGGGGTGTTGTGGGTTTATCTGTTTTTGGAATTCTGGGATCAATGTTAGCACTCAAATATTTCAATAAAAAATACCATTTAATATTTCATTAGTATGAGTCAGCAAACAGCCATTGTAATTGGCGCTGGAGTAGTGGGCTTAGCAACTGCTAGAGCATTGTCTCTAAAAGGGTATCAGGTAACTGTAATTGAAAGGAATCAAAAAGCTGTAGGTGCTTCGATTAGAAACTTTGGAATGGTATGGCCAATTGGTCAACCCGATGGAGTTTTATACAATCGTGCCATTCGTAGTAAAGAAATTTGGAAAGAAATAGCAGATAGTGTGGGGATTTGGTATGATGAAGTTGGAAGTTTACACCTGGCATATCATGATGACGAATGGATTGTTTTACAAGAATTGTATGATTCTTTTTTGGCTAACGGCCGAATGGTTAAACTGATGGATCAGGAAAGTATTTTGCATTCATATAATGGAATTAATCCTGAAAACCTTCGGGGTGGATTGTTCAGTAGTACGGAAATGATCATTGATCCAAGAGAAGCTATTGCAAAAGTGCCTGATTATTTATCAGAATACTTAGATGTGTCTTTTATTTGGAACACAACTATAGTTGAAATCAATGGAAACCATTTAAAAGCTGGAAATCAACATTTTAAAGCAGATATCATATTTGTTTGTAGTGGATCAGATTTAGAGACTTTATATCCTGATTTATTATCAGATCAACCCATAACAAAATGTAAATTACAAATGATGCGATTTGTGCCTTTCGAAAATGATTGGCGAATAGGCACATCGATCTGTGGTGGACTATCTCTAATTCATTACCATTCATTTAAAGCGGCCCCTTCCTTACAAAAATTAAAAAATAGGTATAATGCCGAAATGGGAGTTTATTTAGATAATGGTATTCATGTAATGGTATCTCAAAATGAAAGAGGGGAACTCACAGTGGGTGATACACATGAATATGCACATGCTTTTGATCCCTTCGATAAAATACACTTAAATAATCGGATTCTTAATTATTTAAAAACATTTGCATTGTCCGAAAACTGGGAAATGGTTCAAAGTTGGCATGGGATTTATCCAAAAATGACGAATTCTGCAACAGAACTATTGTTGCACCCTGAGCCAAATGTGTATATTCTAAACGGATTAGGAGGAAATGGGATGACGCTTGCTTTTGGACTTGCTGAAGAGACTATCAAAAGTATTAATTTATGATAAAGTATTTATTTATATCTTTTATATTATCGGGAATTCTATTAATTAGTTTTCATGCTTTTGCTCAAAAAGCTATTATCCCAAAAGGAAAAAATAATTTTATTGTAATTGCTCACAGAGGTGATCATGTTGCAGCACCAGAAAATACATTAATGGCATACCAGCACGCTATTGATGAAGGAGTAGATTATGTTGAAATAGATCTAAGAACTACGAAAGACAGTGTGCTAGTTATCATGCATGATAACAATATTAATCGTATGACTAATCGCAAGGGTTACATTAGAGATTATTCTTTCGATTCTTTACGTCAAATTAAAGTAAGAAATGCAGATCAGCCAACCTGGAGAGAACAGGTAATCCCAAGTTTTGAGGAAGTGTTACAATTGTGTAAGGGTAAAATCAATATCTATTTAGATTTTAAAGACGCATCTGTTGCTGCTACATATGGAAAAATTATTCAAGCGGGGATGGAAAAAAATATTGTTGTCTATATAAATTCGATTAATCAGTTTAAAGAATGGAGAACCATTGCTCCTCAAATGCCTTTAATTGTTAGTTTGCCAAAAAAAGTAAAAAGCAAAGAAGAAATTATACAATTATTAGGATCTTTTAAAGTAGATATTTTGGATGGAAGTTTTGATGAATACAATGATGAAACAGTTGAAGGAGCTAATGAACAGGGCATTCCAATTTGGGCAGACATTCAATCGGCAAATGAAGCTGCTGATGCTTGGGATAAAGCAATCGCAATTGGTTTAAAAGGTTTGCAGACAGATCATCCTAAAGCGTTAATTGATTATTTGAAATCAAAGAATATCCGATAAAAGTTAATGCATGAATGATAATTTTTTACTTACAGAGGGAGATGTAAATTTTTCTGAGACTAGAAAAAATTGGTATCAGGTTTTAGACTCTGCTACAATTAACTTATTAGAAGATGATGCAGCTGTTTTTTTGCATCAGTCCTTATCGACGCCCTGTTTAGATGTAATTGAATCCTGTGAAGGAATTTATATTACAGATGTTAGCGGAAAAAAATACATGGATTTTCATGGGAATAATGTACATCAAGTTGGGTATAGAAATTCCTATGTTATTGAAAAAGTAAAACAACAAATGGATTTGTTGCCCTTTTCTCCAAGACGTTTTACAAACAAAACTGCAATTGAGTTTGCGTCAAAATTAATAGAACTATTTCCAGCTCATTTGAATCGTGTTTTATTTGCTCCAGGTGGAACAAGTTCAGTTGGAATGGCATTAAAACTAGCTAGAGTTATTACTGGAAAACATCAGGTGGTTTCCCTAAAAGATTCTTTTCATGGGGCATCACTAGATGCTATTGCTGTTGGAGGAGAAGAGCAATTTAAAAAATACATGGGGACGGCCATTACCGAAGAAGCAAATAATATTGCCCAACCTGTAACTTATCGAAATCTACACGAAGATGGATCGGATATTCAATATGCAGAGGAACTAGAACATATACTTAAACAAGACCCATCGATTGGTGCATTTATTGCAGAAACTATTCGGAATACGGATGTTCAAATTCCTTCGCAAGCATATTGGCAAAGAATCAGACAAATATGCGATGAATATAATGTCTTGTTGATACTTGATGAAATTCCAATTGCCTTTGGAAGAACAGGTAAGATGTTTGCATTTGAACACTATTCAATTGAACCGGATATGGTTTGTCTGGGGAAGGGCTTAGGCGCTGGTATCATTCCAATTGCAGCAATTGTGGTGAGAGACAAGTATAATATTGCCGTGGACGTTTCTTTAGGACATTATACGCACGAGAAGAGTCCATTAGGCTCTGCCGCAGGTTTGGCAATGATTGAATATATAGAGCAGCATCATTTATTAAGTAAAGTTGTTGAAGACGAAATATATGTTCGCAAAAAATTTGCTGCATTAAAAGAACAGTTCGAACTGATTGGCGATATCAGAGGAATAGGCTTATTATGGGGGATTGAATTAGTGAAAAGTAGGGCTACAAAAGAAAAAGCAATTCATGAAGCAGAGTTAATTATGTATGAATGCTTAAAAAATGGGTTAAGTTTTAAGGTTTCACAGGGCAATGTTTTGCAATTATGCCCTCCTTTAATTATATCTAGAAATGAATTGGATAAGGCTTTTGATATTCTTACCAATGCATTCCAAAAGTTTTTAATGTATATATAGTAAATAAATAGTTAATATAATAAAATTAATATTAAAATCCCAATAGCATAACTAGATTCGCCTATGAATTCGATTGTAAACAAGGATGGAGAGATCGTTGCCTATCTCTATCAGAATGCCATCATTGACGTTAAAAAAGAAAAAGTATTAGGTGTAATACTGGGAAATTGTTTTTTTGGCAAATCAAAATCTCCGCTTGGCAAATTCTTTAAAGATACTTTCCGGAAAAAGAACGGGAAAATTATTGCAAAACTTGGGAAAAAATATTCAAGAGATGATTTTCCTGAGAATGATCATCATTTGATTTTTGATGCCTGGAAATCTTTAAGCGATATCAAAGACCATATTTGTGTCTGGATCGATGAAAAAAAAGAATGGTCTAATAAAGACTTTACTGCCGTCCTTAAAGAAAAGGATTAAGTTGATAATTCTGTTGCGGATAATTAAATAGAAAGTTTTAGATTTAAACTTCATTCTGCTAACGATTCAGAATTATCAAATCTAACGCTATGCCTAACGATTCAACTTATGTAAACACAAAGTCGGCCGATCAAAATACTTATGATGCCATTGTAATTGGTTCTGGTATTAGTGGGGGCTGGGCTGCAAAAGAATTAACTGAAAAAGGGTTAAAAGTTTTAATGCTTGAAAGAGGAAGAGATCATCAGCATATTAAAGACTATAAATTCGCCGATAAAGATCCCTGGCAATTAGAACATCGTGGACGAACCACCGAAGAACAAAAGAAAAAATATCCAGTCATTCATCGTGGATGGGCTGCATCTGAAACAGTGATGGACTCATGGGTGAACGAAGAAGAATGTCCGTATACAGAAGTAAAACCATTTACTTGGTGGAGAAGCTACCAATTAGGGGGAAGATCACTTCTTTGGGGAAGACAAAGTTATCGTTGGAGTGATTTAGATTTTGAGGCTAATGCAAAAGATGGGGTAGCCATTGATTGGCCTATTCGTTATAAAGAAATTGCTCCATGGTACGATTATGTAGAAAAATTTGCAGGGATCAGTGGTTCAATGGAAGGCTTGCCACACTTGCCTGATGGACATTTTTTACCTCCAATGGATTTGAACTGTGTTGAGAAAGATGTGGCTGCAAGATTCAAAGCAAAATTTAATGATAGCAGACATTTAATTATTGGCAGGGTAGCTAATTTAACTGCTGCAATTCCAGGAAGAACTGCCTGCCAATTTAGAAATCGTTGCTGGGAAGGATGTCCCTTCGGCGGATACTTTAGTACACAATCTTCTACATTGCCGGCTGCCATGAAAACAGGCAATTTAACAGTGCGTCCATGGAGTATTGTTACTCAAATTTTATATGATAAGAATACCAAGAAAGCAACTGGTGTAGAAGTACTGGATGCAGAAACAAATAAGACTTATACTTTCCATTCAAAAATTGTGTTCTTAAATGCTTCATCATTAAACTCTGCATGGGTATTGATGAATTCTGCTACAGATGTGTGGACAGAAGGATTGGGAAGTAGTAGTGGGGAATTGGGTCATAATATTATGGACCATCACTACAATCTTGGTGCATCAGGTAAAGTGGAAGGATTTGAAGACAGTTATTATTCCGGAAGAAGAGCCAATGGATTTTATATTCCAAGATTTGCAAATCTTTCTGGCGATAAACGCGATTTCCTTCGTGGATACGGCTATCAGGGTGCAGCCAGCAGATCTGGTTGGAGTAGAGAAATTGCAGAGTTGAATATTGGTGCCGGATTTAAAGAAGCATTGACTGAACCCGGAGGATGGTCAATTGGGGCTGGTGGGTTTGGTGAGATCTTACCTTATCATGAGAATAAAATCACATTGGATAAAACTGTAAAAGATAAATGGGGCTTGCCTGTTTTATCGATGGATGCAGAACTGAAAGACAATGAAAAGAAAATGCGTAAAGCAATCGTAGAAGATCTGGTAGCTATGTTTGAAGCAGCAGGTGTGAAGGAAATTAAAACGCACGATACGGGTCATGCAATGGGTCATGGTATTCATGAAATGGGCACTGCCAGGATGGGTAAGGATCCTAAGACATCTGTACTAAATGCAAATAATCAAGTATGGGATGCGAAAAACGTATTCGTAACTGATGGTGCATGTATGGTATCTTCTGCATGTCAGAATCCATCACTTACATATATGGCATTAACAGCTAGAGCGGCAGAATTTGCAGTTTCTGAATTGAAAAAGGGGAATATTTAATAGCTGCCGAATGAAGAAGATCGTTTTGGTACTTGCCTTATTCCTGGGGTTTAATCAGTCATTCGCATATCCTAAATTACCACGCACCATTGTAACTACCGATGGTGAAATTGATGATGTGGATACGTTTATCAGGATGCTTCTTTATTCGAACGAATATCAACTGGAGGGTTTGATTTATTCCAGTTCCATGTGGCATTACAAGGGCGATGGGAAGGGTGGTCTATTTACTTCTGAAATGCCCATGACCAAAGCGATGTATGGGAAAAAGACCGATCTAAGATGGGCTGGAGTAACATGGATCCAAGAACTACTAGCCGCTTATAAAAAAGTATATCCCAATCTGTCGAAGAACGCAAAAAATTACCATAGTCCCGATTATTTAATGAGTCTTGTTAAAGTGGGTAATATAGATTTTGAAGGTGAGATGCAGAAAATTACGGATGGTTCTGAATGGATCAAAAAAAAATTATTGGATGCTGACCCAACACCCATTTACCTGCAGGCTTGGGGTGGTACCAATACTATTGCCCGCGCCTTAAAATCGATAGAAGAACAATATTCCAATACGAAAGAATGGGATCAGATCTATGCGAAAGTTTCGAGAAAGGCGATCATTTACACGGTGATGGACCAAGATGCTACCTATAAAAATTATATTGGAAAACATTGGCCACGAGTATTGACATTTTATAACTCAACACAGTTTGCTGCATTTGCATACCCCTGGAAAAAAATGATCCCATTATCGATGCAATCTTATTTTGAAGGCGAGTATATGTCGTCGAAAATCATTTTAAATCATGGTGCATTGTTAGCTATGTATTATTCCTATGGAGATGGAAAGAAACAAGCAGGCGATCCAGAACATATTCATGGAGATCTTAGCAAAATAAAAAATTCGCAGTGGGGGAATTTTAATCAGTATGATTTTATTTCTGAAGGCGATTCACCCGCATTTTTACAATTGGTTGATATTGGCTTAAATAATTTAGATCATCCGAATTATGGTGGATGGGGTGGAAGATTTGTGAAGTCGCCTGACAATGCTTTTCGTTATGAAGACGGACCTCACACTGCAGAATTCAATCCGGAATCGAATGCAGTGGATAATAATTACCCACAAACTCGTTGGTTAAAAGCCATTCAGGAAGATTTTGCTGCAAGAGCAGATTGGTGTGTAAAACCCTTTGCAGCAGCAAATCACGCGCCAGTAGTGAGTGTAAAGGAAGGTGCAGATCTATATGCAAAAGCGGGACAGAAATTGCTATTACATATTGATGCAACAGACCCTGATCATAATACCGTTCAATTGAAAGCATGGTCTTATCCTGAAGCAGGTAGCGGAAAGGCATCAATAGTTTTGAATGGGAAAACCGTCACCGTTGAAATTCCTGCTAATGCAAAAAAAGGAGAGACCTATCATTTTATAATGGAAGGAAATGATAATGGATCACCTAGTTTAACCAGATACAAAAGAGTAATCGTAACTGTCATTTAATTTTTTTTAGAAACGATACGAAACAGTAATGCCAAAGTTTGAAGGGTCGCCCAAATGTGCCGCTCCAAAATCGTAAGCATAAGAAATATAATTTTAATTTGAGATATTTCTAAACCAAGCTTGCA
>CAIJLK010000280.1 GCA_903821465.1 uncultured Bacteroidota bacterium
CTGAATTTTTCTTTGAGGAAAAGTTGCTCCGATAAAAACAGCAGTACCTCCAATTCCTAAAGTGTCGATACCATTTTCCATTGCATCTGGAGAACCTGAAAGATCAATTAATGTATCAACTAAAAGATTATTTCCAGTCTTTGCAAAATAAAGTTGCTGTAGATTGTTTTGCCCCATATTGATGGCTAAGATTTCATCAGCACCAAATTCAAAAGCAATTTTCAATCTTTCTTCATTAGTATCAATGGCAATAACAGCAGCTGCTCCTTTCGACTTAGCCATTGCACATGCTATGATGCCTAGCATTCCAGTACCACAAATCATTATTTTTTTTCCTGCTAAATCCCCAGCTACCCGGATTGCACCTGCAACAGTTGCCACTGCACAGTTGATAATTGCTGCAACAGTTAAAGGAACTGCTTCATCAATTTTAATAATAGGGGTATTTTTCCTTAAAATAGTAAACTCACTTAATCCTCCATGCAAAGTACTGTCTTCCGTAATTTGTTCATGCCCGTACTTGAAAAGGTCAGCCGCTTTTTGTGGCATCCCTCTTTTAGAAAAATCAGATGCAGGATCACTTGCAAAAATAGCCCAGGTTATTCTGTCGCCCACTTGTAAAGAATTACCCCTAAGATCTAAAAGTGGTGCATTGGGCCCAAAAGAATCAATCCTACCTATAATTTCATGTCCAAGAATTGTTGGATTTTTCTCTTTGCGCATCCCTGTATAAGTGTAAATATCACTTCTGCAAAGTGTAGCATATTCGTTTTTAACTAAAATCTCTTTCTCTTTGATGTCAGGAATCAAAGTATTTATAAGTTGTAAGGGCTTATCTGGAGATTCAAAAGAGACAATTTTGCAAGTCCTCATTTTTTCTTTAAAAATACATTAGAACAATAAAGTAAAGCTTATACCTCAATATCTTCATATAAATTTAATAGCAATCATACGGACTATACATCTCAGCTTTCTACTTTTATCAATGGTATCAACTTATGAATTAAATCAATCTCAACTTTTATGAAGTATTTCCTTTTAGTGCTTGCATTTTCATTCAGTTTCCAGTTAAGTAGGGCTCAAACTGCCGACTTGGTTTTGTATAAAGGAAATATTATCACACTTCAGAGTAATGGACAACGAGAAGAAGCAGTGGCTATCAAAGGAGAACAAATTATTGCAACAGGCTCAAATAAATATATAAGCCAATTTATTACTGCAAATACGAAAGTGATTGATTTAGAAGGAAGGACAGTTATTCCAGGATTTAATGATGTACATCAACACCCCTATCCTATTTATACTTGGGATAAACCTTATGCTGATCTGCGTCTTGACACCGTGAGTTCCATGAGAAGCTTAATCGAATTGATCAGAAGAAAGGCATCCATTACGCCAAAGGGAATGTTGATAAAAGGGATTGGATATAATGAATTGAAGTTGGGTGGACAACCTATTCGAGATAGTTTAGATAAAGCAACCACCAATCATCCGGTTTTGATAGTGCATGCGAGTGGACACTTAGCTGCAGTTAATTCCATGATGCTTGATATAAACAATATTAATAAAGATACACAGGATCCCCCGGGCGGAGCATTTGAGCGTTATAAAAATGGAATACCTGATGGAATCATAAAAGAATCTGCAAGAAAAGCATTTAAATCAAGTAATATTATCGAAACTCCAAAACCTACACATGCAGAGGAATTAGAAGGATATAGAAAGTATTTTTTACAAATGCTGGCAGGAGGATTAACAAGTATTGGCGACTGTGGCACTAATCCTGAGAAATTAAAGATCTATCATGAACTTGCTGAAGAAAAATTTCCCTTTCGGTTCAATTTATATATTGTTGTCGATTATTTAGATCAAGTTATTTCTGGTAAAATTAAAACAGAAGCATCCCCATATTTAAGAGTTGCAGGAATTAAAATGTTTCATGGCAATTCTTTGAGTGGAAAAACTTGTTGGCTATATGATCCTTATGAAATGATTAATCCAAATACGAATCAAAAAGATTATTATGGTATTCCACCAGCAAGGAGTCAGGAATCATTAGATAGTTTAGTTCTTAAAATACATACTGCAGGTTTACAAATTGCCTGCCATTCGAATGGTGATAGAGAAATTGATATGTTAATTAGTGCAATTGAAAAAGCTCAATTATCATTTCCTAAAAAAGATTTGCGTCATAGAATTGAACATTGTAGTGTCACGAATCAATCGATACTAGATAAAATAAAAAAAGATCAGATTATTCCAGTTTTTCATTCTTATATCAATGAGTTGGGAGGCCAGCTAACTGTGTATGGTTCAAAAAGATTATCTATGATGATGCCTACTAAAACTGCCTTAGATATGCAAATACCTTTTGCACTACATTCAGATTTTCCTATTTCAAGATATGAAGCTATGATTCGTTTAGGAAGTGCTGTGAATCGAACAACAAATGAAGGCAACATTTTAGGACCAGATCAAAGAATTGAAGTTGAAGACGCTATTAAAGCATCTACAATTAATGCAGCTTATACTTCACATGAAGAAAATGTAAAAGGAACAATAAAAGCAGGTCAATATGCTGACTTAGTAATTTTAGATAAGGACCCTGTAAAAATTGAAAAAAATAAAATTCAGACTATTCAAGTACTTACAACTATAGTTGGCGGAAAAATAGCTTACGAGAAAAAATATTGACCAAATTAAAAATCCAATTGGATATAGTTCAAATTCTTTTTATGAAATATCTAATACTAATATTTTTTGTTTCAATTTCATTTTCTTGTTCAGTTAGCAAATTAGATCGGACACATAATTTTCCAACAGAAGAAGAAAAAGTAAGTGTCCTCCCCGATAAAAATGAAGTATGGGTCTTTATAATGGCGGGGCAATCAAATATGGCCGGACGTGCTTTTGTAACAGCTAGAGATACCATTATTAATAAAAGAATTCTTACTATAAATAAACAGGGAGAATTAATTTACGCGAAAGAACCTTTGCACTTTTATGAACCCAATAAAACTGGTCTGGATTGTGGATTATCATTTGGCAAATATTTAATAGATAAAATCCCCTCTAATATTTCAATATTACTGATACCAACAGCTATTGGAGGTAGTTCGATTTCTCAATGGATTGGAGATTCATTGCACCGCAATGTGAAACTCTTTACCAATTTTAAGGAAAAGGTTCAGGTGGCCAAGCAATATGGAAATATTAAAGCCATTTTATGGCATCAAGGCGAAACAGATGCGGATAAAGATGAAAGTAAATTTTATACGCAAAGACTTTCAATTCTTTTTAAAAAATTTAGAAATTTAATCGAGAACGATTCACTGCCCATTTTTATCGGCGAATTAGGGTCGTATTCAAAAAATCCTGTACAATGGAGTAAAATCAATAATTGCATTAAAGACTATTCAATGATAGATGAAAAAACGGCTATCATTAAAACATCCGATTTAAAGCAATTAGGTGATTTTGAACATTTTACGTCTAAAAGTGTGCGAATACTAGGAAAACGTTATGCAAACACTTATGTCAAAAAAATGAAAGAATCTACAAAATAAAATAATCGATAATTTTCCAAAAATGGGTAAGTACTATATAATTTTATTTATTTCATTATTTATCGGCGGTACTATCTGTGCGCAGGATCCGCATTTCTCGCAATTCTTTGCTTCACCCTTAACATTGAATCCTGCTAACACAGGTAATTTTAATGGAAGTTTTAGAGCTACTTCAAACATCAGAAACCAATGGCCATCAATTAATCATGCCTATACTACTTATACTGTTTCTGCGGATGCTCCAATTTTAGAAAAAAAACTTCCACAATACGATCGGCTAGGAATTGGTCTTGTTGCCATGAGCGATCGGTCTGGGAATGGATTATTGACTGAAAACGACTTGGCGGTTTCCATGGCTTATAAGAAAAATTTAGATGGCCAAGGATATAGTTCCATTACAGGGGGTTTACAAGCCAGTTATATCAATTATCGTTTCAACCCCAGTGTTGCCTATTTTGAAGATCAGCTAACTGTTGATGGATTTGTATTGCCTTCCTCTGAATTGTTGTTGGGAAGAAATTTATCCAAATCATTTGCAGATTTTCATGCAGGATTGATTTATACATTGTCTACTACCGATTTCAATTTATTTTATATCGGAACTTCCTATTTTCATTCCTTTTCTCCTGCCATGCAATTTAATGATCAACAGAATAATTTGAGTCCGAGGGTAAATATTCATGGCGGAGGTTACTGGCCCTTAAGTTATAATGCAACCCTTCATGCGAGCTTTCAATTTCAGCAAAAGCAAAATCAATCTGAAATGTTATTGGGAGGTGTTTATAGTTATTCAATGCAACCCGATTCGAAAAATTTTGTTGAATGATGTATTGAAATATTTGTTTCGAATTGATTTGTCGGCCGCTTCGAAGGCACAGATTAAAAAAGATATTCTTCTAGGCGGACAAGTTACAGATGGATATTGGACTGATATCTGGAATACTTATGTTAGTACTCCATCTAACACAGCGAATACCACATTGGTAAGAAATAGGTTGAGAGACCTTTTGAAATATTGTATGGACCTATCAGAGTTTCAGTTAATCTAGTTATTGTGCATCACCAGAAAATGTAAAAATGAAAAGAAGAGAATTTTTAAAAAATACGGTGCCGGTAGGAATCATGCTTCCCTCAATATTGAGTGGCATTTCTGTAAAGGCATTTGGCGCAACTTCACCTTTACTGGCTTCACTCTTAATGCCCACAACAGAAACAGACCATGTATTGGTGTTGGTGCAATTAACGGGAGGAAATGATGGGGTTAACACAGTGATACCCTTGGAGTTTTATAGTAATTATGTGAATGCTCGTAAGAATATTGCCATTGAAGAAACAAAAGTATTGACGTTAACAGGAACCAAAAAAGTAGGTTTAAATCCTGCTATGACGGGTTTGCAATCATTGTATAACGATGGTAAACTAAAGATTGTAAATAGTGTAGGCTATCCTTCTCCAAGTTTTTCGCATTTTAGAGCAACTGATATTTGGATGACGGCTGCTGATAGTACACAGCTGCTCGACAGTGGTTGGGCGGGCAGGTACTTAAATTATGAGTATCCCAATTTTCCGAATGGTTATCCTAATAGTTCTATGACAGATCCTTTAAGTATACAAATAGGATCTGTAACATCACTTGCACTTCAAGGTCCTGCGGTGAGCATGGGAATGAGTATTACAAACCCTACCAGTTTTTATAATTTATTAAATGGCGTACAAGATGCAGCACCCAATAGTTATGCTGGTAAGGAATTAACTTATCTCAGAAGTATATCGCAACAAACACAGCAATTTGCAACAGTAGTAAAAGCAGCAGCAGCAAATGTTCCAAAGCAATCAACTTATCCAACTAGTAATAGTTTGGCTGATCAATTAAAAATTGTTGCCCGTTTAATAAAGGGTGGTTTGAAGACCCGAATTTATATGGTAAGTTATGGCGGCTTCGATACGCATTTTAATCAGACTAATTCTACGGATACAAGTACGGGTAGTCACGCTAACTTATTAAAAAATGTCAGCGACGCCATCAAAGCATTCCAAGATGATCTGAAATTTTTGGGAGTGGAAGAACGGGTAATTGGAATGACTTTCTCTGAATTTGGCCGACGTATCAAGAGCAACGCCAGTGGCGGAACAGATCATGGAGCAGCAGCGCCCATGTTCTTATTTGGCAAGAATATATTGCCGGGAGTATTGGGCGATACGCCTAATATACCTGCTGCAGCAACGGTAAATGATAACGTTCCTTTTCAATACGATTTCAGAAGTATCTATGCTAGTTTGCTCACCAATTGGCTCTGTGTAAAAGAAGCCGATTTACAACAAGTGATGTTGAAGAACTTTCAATTGTTGCCTATCGTAAATTCAGCTAACTGTAAAATTGTAGCTCCCAATACAAGTGGCGAAACTTTAATAACTAATTACCCCAATCCTTTTACAACCACCACTACCATTCAGTTTACAACTGCAGGTGGGCATACATTGATACAGATCATGGATGCCATGGGAAAAGTGATCAGGGTATTAATTGATGCAGAATATCCTTCTGCTGGAACATATAAAACCACATTTGAAACTGCGAATTTGATTGCAGGTGTTTATTATGCTCGCTTCCAGAATTTAACCGTACAACAAGTACATACGATGGTGAAAGTTCAATAAAGTTTGCTATTAATTTTTTGGGAGTTCATCAATCAACGCTTGTATATCCTTGTATGTATGCAATGCATTTAAAACAGCACGGTTTATTTTCTTGCCTGTAGAAACTGGATAGGCAAAGGATGAAATAATAATATCTTTCGTTGAAAAATAATCTTCGTCGAGATCTTCTGGAAATATAAAAACAGGTAGATCTTTATGAAACTTTGCATCTTGTCTCTTGCCAAGCAAATCTTGTAATGCCTTTTTTTGTTGCCTCAGTTGTGCCAATTGATTTTGATAGATCGGTCCTGCATTACAAAATGCATACAACATAGCGGGAGAGGGAGGCGTAACAGCGGTATACCAACTTGTGCTTCTTATTTTATCTGCCGTACTTTTATTGCTACAACTAACTGCACCAGCTTGAATATTTAATGCTTTCGATAGCGAATAAGTAAGGATATATTCAATGTTTTCATTTCTAGGCAAAGAAGAACTAATTCCTGCTCCATTGTTACCAATTAAGCCAATACCGTGACTATCATCAATGATGCAAATAATCTTTTGATCTATTTGGTTTAGAAATGTGAAGTCATAAACTTCAGCAGTTAATTGATTCAATGAATCGCTTAGAATTACTGGAGGTGTAGGGTAGCTGTTGTTATTAATGGTGCTAACTGTTTCTTTGGCCCAATCTGAGAATGAAAGATTTGAATTGGAACCAATACGAATTGCTGGATGACAAAAGGGTCCCTGAAAAACGGTATTATCTTTTTCAATGATATCGACAGACGCTTTGCCGGCAGTAAATCCGCTAGGTAATAAAACGGTATTTGATAATTGCACCAAATCGCTCAATATTTGTTCTGTTTCGGCGTATAATTCAAGTGAAGTATTTGAGATTCTTGAACTTGGAAATGTAGCGCCATAAATTTCCATTCCTTTTTGAAGAAGTTGAAGAAAGTCTGCGCTATGATTCATACCTAGGTAGGCGTAACCTGAAAAAAATAAAAACTCTTTGTGGTTTACAATGGCGGTTCTGCCCGGATTCTGCGCTAAAGAAAACATGCTATTTTTCTTAAATCTAATCTAAATTAAGTTTTCATACAAACTTAATAATCACATTAGAGATTTCTTATTTAGAAATGCTAATCTTACTAATTAGAATTGCCAACAGTTTACCAATTTTACTTTTCCAAATGACTAAAACAATTGCGATATCAAATCAAAAGGGGGGAGTTGGCAAAACAACAACAGCTATAAATTTATCTGCAAGTTTTGCGTCTTTAAATTTCAAAACGCTTATAGTAGATGCTGATCCACAAGCAAATAGTACTACAGGTTTGGGCTTTCAATTAAATGAGAACAATTATTCTTTATATGAATGCCTTGCAAATTTGCAAGAGGTTGAATCTTGTATTTATGCAACCAACTATCAGAACTTATTTCTATTGCCATCGTCTATTCATTTAGCAGGCGCAGAACTGGAGATGTTTGAAATTGAACAAAGGGAATTTATTTTGAAGAGCAGATTGGAAAAGATTATGGATAATTACGATATCATTATTATTGATTGTCCACCTTCACTAGGATTAATCACTATTAATTCATTAGTTGCTGCAAATACTGTAATTGTTCCTGTACAATGTGAATACTATGCACTTGAAGGCCTCGGAAAAATTTTAAATACTATTAAAATTATTCAAACCAATTTAAATAAAAGTTTGAAAATTGATGGCATTCTACTAACAATGTTTGATAGTAGATTGAATTTAAATAATCAAGTAGCAAATGAGGTCGTGAATTTTTTTGAAGAATTAGTTTTCAAAACCATCATTCATAGAAGTTCAAAACTATCAGAAAGTGTTAGTGTTGGTAAAACGGTGATGGACTATGAAGAAAATGGAAGGGCTAACCAAAACTATCTCTCTCTAGCAAAAGAGATTCTAAGCAAATCATTGTAAATACCAGTTATACCCCCCCCTAAAATGAAATATTTATCACCTGCTTTTAAATGGTTAAACAGAAAGTATTTTAATACTAATGAAAATAAATATTGGTTCAAATTAAGTGTCAGCTTTTCTGAATCAATAAATTTTTTAGTTCATTATCCAATATCTGACAAGCATTGTTTAATAAAGGAGTATGTTAAAAATGAGTGGTCGCAGGAAATTGCATTGATAGATCCAACAAAGGTTTATTTAAAAGTATTTTTAACAACCAATAATCTCATCAAAGATGTAAAGGTTAAGTTGGTTATAGAACAAATTACTGATGCAGAACCCGCCATTATATTAAGTGAAATATTCTATATTGATGAATCTCATGATTTAAATGATTGGTTACAAATTAAATGGGTGAATCAAGATATTTAGTCCAATTATTTATTAAATTTATAAAGGTTAATAAAATTTGCATCTTTCCTTTGATTGATAATGTTTGTATAGATTTGAATTATGAAAGAGGCAAATGTTTATGATGTAATTATAATTGGTAGCGGTCCAATTGGAATTGCATGTGCTTTAGAATGCAAGAATAATAAGCTTAGTTATTTAGTTATTGAAAAAGGTTGTTTGGTAAATTCAATATATAATTACCCTCAAAATATGACCTTTTTTTCTACATCGGAAAAACTTGAAATAGGAAATATTCCATTTGTTAGTATTAATATAAAACCAACTAGAAATGAGGCTTTAGAATACTATAGGAGAGTGGCTAAAGTTGCAAATTTGAGCGTTAATTTATTTGAAGAAGTATTAACCGTAATTGAGCATAAGAATAAATCTTTCAGATATTTAGTTGAAACTAATAAATTTGAGTACTATACACAGAACATAATAATATGCACGGGTTTTCACGATTTCCCATATTTATTAAATGTGCCAGGTGAAAATTTGCCAAAAGTTACTCATTATTATAAAGATCCTCACTTTTATGCATTTCAAAAAGTATTTCCACCCAATAAAAGAAATTACAAAAATAGCAAAATGCAAATAATCCGTTTTGTTTAGTTTAGTATTATCCCTTAAAATGCTTCTCATATAAAAAAAAGCAAATGGGCCGATTAAATAATAGAAAGCATGGGTATTTGTAAAAAATGCGATTTTAGGAATTGATTTACCAAAAAAGAAATAAAAGTTTTCTAATACGAATAAAGATGCGAAAAAGAAAAAAGCTGCTAAATATTGATTGGCTGAACGATACCCCTTATTAAAAAAAAAAATCACCAAAGGCAAGAATAATCCTGTTAAACAGATATAAGGGATAATAAAATTCATTAATGATGCATTTAAATCTAATACAATTAAATGCCTCAATTGTTCGATAAAAATTAATTTGCAATTAATCCTGAGGAATGTGATTTGTAATTCTAATCAACATAGAACTTAAATTTTCATAAACATGTTGCCTACCACCCTAGTAAATAGCCGTATAAAATCCAATTTCATTTGATCTCGGAGTTTTTTTTTGTTTTACATTTCTAGTCATGGGATCTATAAATTCCATATTCTAACCCCCTCAATTCGGCTAATCCTTTTAATCGTCCTATTGCAGAATAGCCTGGATTAGTTTTTTTAGTCAAATCATCTAACATTTGATGTCCGTGATCTGGACGCATGGGAATGGAAGCCTTCCTCCTTTTCATCTCAATTAATAATTCACTAATTACTGCATACATATCAACATCTCCATATAAATGTTCTGCTTCATAAAAATTTCCATCAGCATCACTTTTAGTACTTCGCAAATGAATAAAGTGAATTCTTTTTCCAAAACGTTTCATGATCTTCACCAGATCATTATCAGCCCTAACACCTAGAGAACCTGTACAAAAACATAATCCATTTGCAGGTGAATCAATACACTGAATGATTTCTTCCAAATCTTTTTCAGTACTTACAATTCTTGGTAACCCTAATAAAGGATAAGGCGGATCATCTGGATGGATCGCCATTTGTAACCCATTGACTTCCGCTATTGGAACAACCTGCTGTAAAAAAAAGAAAAGATGTTTTTTTAATTGATTCGCATCAATATTTTTATAGGTATCTAAAGCTGTTAAGATCTGTTCCCGTGTAAACTGTTCCTCACTCCCTGGCAAACCCATTAATGCATTTGTATAGAGCGTTTGTTTTTCTTGTTCAGATAAGGATTCGTAACGTTTTTGTGCAGCGTCAATTTCTTCTGAACTATAATCCCTTGCAGCATTTGGGCGTTTTAAAATAAAAAGATCAAATGCAATAAAAGCTGCTTTCTCGAAACGTAAAGCCCTGCTTTTATTGGGCAATTCAAATGACAGATCAGTTCTCATCCAATCGAGGATCGGCATAAAATTATATGTCACAACTTTTAGGCCACAGGATGCTACATTTTGTAAACTCTGTTTATAATTTTCAATATGTAATATATAATTGTCCGTTTGTTTTTTGATATCCTCACTTACGGGTAAACTTTCAATGACTGTCCATGTCATTCCTGCATCTTCAATTGCCTGCTTCCTAATATTGATTTCATCTACCGTCCAAATTTCTCCCACTGGAATATGATGCAATGCGCTTACAACTCCACTACATCCAGCTTGAAGGATATCAGATAAACTAACTGGATCATTGGGCCCGAACCAGCGCATTGTTTGTTGCATCAACATAATAACGATTTGAATAAAGTTATTAAAATAATAAGCTTACAATAAAACTTCTTCTGCATCGATCTTTAACCAAATAAAAGACCCTAACAAAACAACCACTCCAATTAATAAAACAGGCAAATAATAACCATAGGCAGATGCTAGATAACCGAATAAGACTGTACTCAAATATGCCGCTGTTAGTCCCGCCGAATTCATCGCCCCAGATACCGTGCCGCTTCTTTCGCCACCAAGATCCATGGCAACAGCCCATGCCACGGGTGCGGTTACATCCATAAATGCCATCCCCATTCCTAATATAATGATGGCTGAGAGGTTATCTGTTAACAAGGAAGCTGTAATCATACAAATCCCAGAAACGAATAATCCAATCATTGGTACAATTCTCCTACCCCATTTTTTACCAAATCTCAAACAGGCTTTATCACTGATCCAACCTCCAGTGAAACATCCGATCGCTGCTAATAAATAAGGAATAGAGGAAGCCCAAATCAATTGATCTTTTGGAATAGATCTGCCTTTTTCTAAATAAGTATGAAACCAACTTTGAAAAAAATAAGCACCAATAGCATAACAGATATACATCAATAAGAGCATCCATAAATTTCTGGATCGAAATATCCCCCAATTTGATTTTTTATTCTTTGTCAGTACAACTGGCAATCCACGATTGGCCAGTATATAATTTAACTCTTCGGGTTTTATATCTTTCGCTTCTGTAGGATCTTCCTTATGCCAAAAGATCCAAAACAGGGCCCAACAAATTCCAATGGCTCCCAAAATATAAAATGGCATCTGCCAACCATACTGTTTTTGTAGTGGCAGAACTAGAAATGGCGTTAATGCAGCACCTATTCTGGATGCCCCCCAAATAGTTGCCTGCGCCCTACCCCTTTCTAAAATAGGAAACCATTTACTCAAAACAATGGAGGTATTGGGATAGGCTCCAGCTTCACCCACTCCAAAAAAGAACCGCACCATCACCAGCATTAAAAACCCAGTAGAGAAGCCTGTGAGGAAGGTAAAGAATGACCACCAAAGCACCACGCGAAACAAAATACGTTTGCCTCCATGTTTATCGCCTAACCAACCAGTGGGCACTTCAAAAATACCATAGGCCAAAGTAAAGATCCCTAGGATCCAACCCCATTGCACTGTGCTAATATTTAAATCCTTCATGATAGAAACACTCGCCGACGACAATGCTATCCTATCTAGGAAAGTGATCATTGACAATAATGACAACACTAACAGAACCTGGTATCTTTTAGCCATAACACACAATTTAAGAAATAAAAAACGCCATACAGAAATCTGTATGGCATATAAATTATTGTGAAATCTGTATCGAGTAAAATTTATTGTGAGATCTGCATGGCATCTTGCGTACCTGAACTTTTAAAATTTTGTCGCTTCAACAATGAAACATCCAGTTTTCCAAAGCGATAGGCGAAATTCAAGGAAAACATTTGTGGATTATTTAAACGATAATATTCTTGATAAAAGAACGGACTCGTTGAGATTTGCATACTAGATCTGGTTCTGAAAATATCACTTACACTAAGCGATACAGAAGCAGCGTCATTTTTCATGAATGTTTTCTTAATAGCAAGATCTACACCCCAATTTGGTTTAATATATCCCTGAGAAGAGCTCTGCGCTTGCATTCCCGGAGGCCCCATCATTCCACCACCCTGACTCACCGGCAGATTTGTTTTGCTCTGATACACTCCTGAAACCTGCATGCTCAATTTTGAACTTAATTTAAATGAGTTGTTCAATTTGCCAAACCAACTCAACATGGCGTCTTGCTGTGTTGCACCAGGAACATTGGATACGTTAATTTGTGATTTGTAAACATTGATATTTGAAGTTAGGTCCCACCATTTATTTAGTTTGTTAATTGAAGTTACTTCAACACCATAGTTATAACTAGAAGCAGCATTGATATAAGAATTAATCAAATACAATTTTCCTGTTGAACTATAAGAGGAATCAAGAAAGCGGGTAATTAAATTATTAGTATGCTTATAGTACACAGAGATCAACAAGCTATTCCCAGGTTTGAAGGTTTTACTATATGAGAATTCAAAAGAATTGGTAAACTCAGGCACAAGGTTTGGATTACCACGTGTAATATTTGACAGATCAGTTGAATCTGTGAATGGAATGATCTGGAAGAAATTTGGACGATTGATTCTTCTTGAAAAGTTGAGTTGTAATTCCTGACTCTTTTTCAATTTCTGACTTAAGAAAATAGATGGAAACAAACTAATAGGATAACTATTACTAAATTTTTCACCCGTATTATTCATTAAACCATTGTAACTACTTGCCTCTGCCCTTAATCCTACTTGGTATCCAAAGTCTTTGATTGAACTTGTAATAGTAGTATAGGCCGCATATACATTATCGGTATTTGAATAATTATTTGTTGATGCACTATTCTTGATCCAATCACCCGTTGGCGACATTACATAAGTTTCATTATTATTCGACAATTTCCTCAACTGCATTCGCAAACCTGCTTCCAGCTTAGTTTTCTTAGTCAACGGATTTACGTAATCTGTTTGTAAAGTGGTAAACTGATTGGTACCATCTGCCACTTGTTTTTGAACCCTTGCTCCAGTTAGCAGATCTTTATTCGTGTAATAATTTGTGGTATACTGCGATAAACTATTATTCTTACCTGAGAAAATATTGCCATCAAAAGTTAATTGTGCTCCCTCTTTTGCAAAATTATGTACGATACCAAACTGCACACCAGTGGCATTGAAATTCCGCTCTCCAGTTGTATTCCGCTCATTATAATTCAGCAGATTCCCAATCTTATCTAAGCTATCACTCCTGATCATTGAGTTTGGCTTAAATTTTCCATGAACTAGAATACCTGAAAGAGAAATAGTAGTTCGATTTGTTACATAATAGTCCAATCCTAATTTTCCAAAAACAAAAGCACCATTTGTTTTATCGGTATTATCTTGAAAAACATGCGTTGTATCTTTTCCATATGTAGTTCTCGATGTAGTTCCCTCAGCCTTATTCTTCATTGCATTTAACATCAATGCTGAGGTTAAATTAAATTTACCCTGACGTGCATTGAAATTGCCTCCGAGATTATAGCCACCTCGGCTATTTACGCCAGCCATCAGGTTACCGTTGTATCCAGATTTTTTATTTTTCTTCAACACGATATTTAAAATTCCCGCATTGCCGCCACTAGCATCATATTTAGCACTTGGATTGGTAATTACTTCAACAGACTGAATAGCATCAGCTGGAATTTGATCTAGGGATAAAGTTGTGGGTCTTCCATCTACATATAATTGCGGCGTTGCATTTCTGAGTTTTACGTTCCCATCAATATCAACTTGCACGGAAGGCACATTTCGCATCGCATCTAAAGCCGTTCCACCAGCACTTACTAAGTCCTTCGTTACATTATAAGTCTTCTTATCAATGTCCATTTTCAAAGTTGGTGTAGTAGAAACCACCGTAACATTTTGTAATTGCACTGCATCTTCAATTAGTTTAATATTTCCTAGGTCTTTATCTATTGCATTCAACATACCACTCATTGCAGCCATTGGATTGGAACTATTCCCTGCAGGTGCTGAAGGTTTTCCCATAGCTCCCATCATTTGAAAACTTACCGTTTTTTCATAAGTTTTATATCCGACTGCTGAAATTTTTAGTTTCAGAGAACCCATGATTGGAAGTTCTTCAAAACTAAATTCTCCAATGGCACTTGAATTAATTGCCTTGAACATCACTTCCTTCATTTTCTTTGAAGCGGAATCATACTTTTTTTGCAGGAGCACAACAGATCCTTCTGCAATTGCTTTACCGCTACTGTCTACAATTTTTCCGTAAACATGTCCAATATTCATGGCTCCTGGACTTTTCATGGCAGCTGCCATGCCACCGGGGAATTGAGCAAAAGATAATTGGGCAATAAAGATCATTGCCAATAGATAACAAAAATGTTTCATAGGTGTGGGTTCTGTGATTTATAACATAAAACTATCGGCTTTGTTCAGGTAAACCCTGCTAAATGGCAGGAATGGGTGAAATGCATTGACGTTTGGCAAATATTAAGGATGATTATACCTAAGGATAAATTAAATGCTAGCCATATGCAGAAATGAAACAATGACATTCCTCATGTATCTATATGCACAAAATCATTGTTTTGAAAATCGGCTCAAAGTAATTTCACACCTTATTTGATGTAATAATGTTTAAACAGCATTCATCGACCCATTTGAAATTCTGAAAAAACAAATAATATGCCCGAAAACGACATTACCAAACCAGTAGATCTAACTACTCACGCCGAAGGTACTGGTGCCCTAAGATCAAGACGCCCGGTTTATATGGACTTCATGCCTCCTTGTAATAGCGCCTGCCCAGCAGGTGAAAATATTCAGGGATGGATGGCCCATGCACAAGCTGGCAATTATTTCGAAGCTTTTCAAACGATGTTAGAAGACAATCCCTTCCCAGGAATCATGGGTAGGATCTGTGTAAAACCTTGTGAGACTGGCTGTAATAGAAACCATATCGACGATACTGTAAATATTCATGCTGTTGAACGATTTATTGGTGATGAAGCGGTTAAAAACAAATGGGAATTGCGCAATAAAGTACAACCCACAGGCAAAAGAGTGCTGGTAGTTGGTGCTGGTCCGAGTGGATTATCTGCAGCCTATCATTTAGCAAAAGCTGGTCATGAAGTTGAAATTTATGAAGCAAGTGGACATATTGGTGGACTGATGTGGTCTGGTATACCTGATTATCGTTTACCCAAAGAGATCCTAGATACTGAGATTAATAGAATCGCACAACTTGGTGTAAAGATTCGCTTAAATGCTAAAGTTCATGACCTTAAGGGCCTTAAAGAAGATGGCAAATTTGATGCAGTATATCTGGCAATCGGAGCACAGAAAATTCAAGACGAAGTTTTTGATCGTGACAATTCGGTTTATATCAAAACTGCTTTCGAATTTTTTAGCGAAATCAAAACCAATAACAGCGCCTATATTCATAAGAAAGTAGTGGTATACGGTGGTGGTAAATTAGCCATGTATCTATCTCGTATCATTAAACGTTTCGGTTCTGATGTTGCAGTATATTTTCCAGGCGATAAAAAAATGATGCCTGCATATGATTATGAAACAGAAGATGCACTAGCAGAAGGTGTTGATGTTCAGTTGTATAAAAAGATCCACAAAATTGAAAACAATAAAATCACTTTAGAAACTGTAAAAGTTGAAAAGGGCAAAGCAATTGGTATAGGAGAATTTGAAACAATCGATGCAGATATATTGATTAACGCAAATCGCCAAGCTTCCGATACAGAATTCTTGAAAACCATCGAAGGGATTCAATTAAATGAAGATGGGACGATCATTATTGACGGACAAAGAATGACTGGTCACTCTGGCATTTTCGCAGGTGGAGATACCCTTCCTGGTGAAAACAGAAGCGCAACTATTGCCATTGGTCATGGAAAAAAAGCTGCTAGAACTATCTGTAGCTTCTTAGAAAACCAACCTTATAACAAGGGAGAAAAACACCCAACAGCAGGATATAGAAAACTGCATATGTGGTACAAAACTGAAGCACCTCAAAAAGAGCAAGATAAATTAGCCCCAACTGAAGCTATTAAATCTTTCGATGAGATCAACGCAGGCTTATCAGAAGCAGAAGCAAGATTCGAAGCCCAACGTTGCTTGAGTTGTGGAAACTGTTTCGAGTGTGATGGATGCTTTGGTGCTTGTCCTGAAAATGCTATCATTAAATTAGGAAAAGGCAACCGCTATAAATTCAATTTAGATGCTTGTACAGGATGCGCCGTTTGCTATGAACAATGTCCTTGTCATGCAATTGAAATGATTTCAGAACCCATAAATGAAACTACTAATGCCTAATAAAAATATCATATCAACTATCGACGGAAATGAAGCAGCAGCTTATGTAGCCTATCGGGTTAATGAAGTTTGCGCTATCTACCCTATCACTCCCTCTTCTACCATGGCTGAGTTAGCCGATGAGTGGGCTTCTAAAGGAACTAAAAATATTTGGGGCGGTGTTCCGGATATTATGGAAATGCAAAGTGAAGCTGGTGCAGTAGGTACTGTTCACGGAGCTTTACAAACAGGTTCTCTTACCACCACATTTACCGCATCACAAGGTTTAATGTTGATGCTTCCCAACATGTATAAAATTGCGGGAGAATTGACTGCTACTGTATTTCATGTAGCAGCTCGTTCATTAGCAGCACAGGGTTTATCGATTTTTGGAGATCACCAAGATGTAATGGCAGCTAGAACAACTGGTTTTGCATTATTAAGTTCTGCTAGCGTACAGGAAGCGCATGACTTTGCATTGATTGCACAGAATGCAACTTTAAAATCTAGAATTCCTTTTGTTCACTTCTTTGATGGTTTCCGTACTTCTCATGAAGTAAATAAACTGGAACTATTAACCGACGAGCAGATCAAATCAATGATCCCTGATGAGTTAGTAATTGCTCACAGAAATAGAGGTTTAAATCCTGAACATCCTTTTATCAGAGGTACCGCTCAAAACCCTGATGTTTATTTCCAAGGCCGAGAAACGGTAAATACTTTTTATAATAATCTTCCTCAAATTGTGGAAGACTCTATGCGTGAATTTGAAAAACTCACTGGTAGAAGATATGAACTGTTCCAATATACTGGTGCTCCTGATGCAGAACGCGTAATTATTGTAATGGGATCGGGTGGAGAAACAGTTGCTGAAACAATGGAAGCATTGAATGCGACTGGCGAAAAAACCGGGGTGATCCAAGTTCGTTTATACAGAACATTCTCTTTAGAACATTTAGTAAAAGCATTACCAGCTTCTGTAAAATCTATCGCTATTCTTGATAGAACAAAAGAATCTGGCTCAGCTGGTGAACCAATGTATCAAGATGTATTAGCAACTTTGGTGGAAGCTTTGCAACAAGGCAAGCTCAAGCATCTTCCAAATTTAGTTGGTGGTCGTTATGGTTTATCTTCTAAAGAATTCACTCCTGCCATGGTTAAGGCTGTATACGATGAATTGAAAAAACCAAATCCTAAAAATGGCTTCACCGTTGGTATCAATGACGACGTAACTCACACGAGTTTGTCTTATGATCCAAATTATAAATTAGATGAATCAGAATGGAGACAAGGTTTGTTCTTCGGACTAGGCGCTGATGGTACAGTAGGTGCGAATAAAAACACTATTAAAATTATTGGAGAGAATACTGATTTATACGGACAAGGTTATTTTGTTTACGATTCTAAAAAATCAGGTGCAAGAACCGTATCACACTTGCGTTTCGGACCAAAACCAATTCGTGCTCCTTACTTGATCTCTAAAGCAGATTTCATTGCTTGTCACCAATTCAACTTC
>CAIJLK010000281.1 GCA_903821465.1 uncultured Bacteroidota bacterium
AAGCGGCGGCGGTGGAAATCGTGGCGGCGGCAACGGCGGCGGCGGTGGATACAACCGTGATCGTGGTGGCAGCGGTGGGAACGGCGGCGGCGGCGGATACAACAGGTATTAATTCCACACCCTACTAAACTTTTCAAGTCCGACATTTTTGTCGGACTTTTTTTATGTATGATTAACTTTGAAGCTTCTCTCTCTCACGATCAATATAAATCCATGTCATCATCTATTATTAATTCCCCTATTGCAGGCTGTATGCGTTGGGGAGCCTGGGGTTCGAAATTCAATACTGAGGCTTATCATTCAATGATTAGTGGCTGTCTAGATAATGGCATCACTGCATTTGATCATGCAGACATTTATGGAGATTATACAACAGAAGCAGATTTTGGTGCGGCATTTAAAAGTTTTGCCGCACGCAGAGACCAAATTCAAATTATCAGTAAATGTGGTATTCAGATGTTGGGGCCTAATCGTGTCCAGCATACAGTAAAATCCTATAATACCAGCAAGGAACATATTATTAGCTCAGCTGAACGTTCCTTACAGAATTTGCATACCGATTATTTAGATCTATTATTGATACATCGCCCCAACCCTTTGATGCATCCCGATGAAATAGCCGAGGCTGTAAATAAGTTGAAATCTGCAGGAAAGATCAGGCATTTTGGGGTATCTAATTTTTTGCCTCATCAGGTAACACTCATTGAAAAATCCATCCCAGTTGAATTCAATCAATTAGAAGTTTCAATAGTTTATACTGATCCTTTGTTTAATGGACAATTAGATCAGTGTATAGAAAAGAATATCGTTCCCATGGCATGGTCGCCACTAGGTGGAAATATTTTCAGTAATTCAGAAAACACAACTAATAATCGTGTAATAGAAATGGCTCGTAAACTAACTGAGAAATATACAACAACCGTTTCTGGTGTCTTAATAGCCTGGTTATACGCACATCCTTCACAAATTATTCCTGTAATGGGCACAAGCCAGTTGGAAAGAATGATTGAGGCAAAAGAAGTGAAGCAGATACAACTGTCAAAGGAAGACTGGTTTAAATTATTAGAGGCATCTAGAGGAATAGAAGTAGCTTAGTTAGCATTCGGTAACCTAACAATGAATTCCGATCCCTTACCCAATTCACTAAATACATTTATAATACCACCATGCAATTCAACAATTTGTTTGCAAATAGATAAACCCAATCCATAACTAGGTTCATTTTCAGTTCCCACTCGTTTAGCTTTGGTGAAAGGGTCAAATATGATTCCTATGTGTTTTTCAGGAATACCAACACCCTGGTCTTTAATGGATACAATAACATGATTGTTTTCATTCGTAACCGCAACTTGAATAACACTTGATTTAGGACTGAACTTAATTGCATTATTAAGTAAATTAGTAAATAGCCTATCAATTTTAAATGAATCAGCCATTACCACACCTGTACATTTTGAGGCATCAAATTCGACTGAAATATTTTTTTCCTCCGCTTTAAAAACAGACATAGTAACCACATTAGAAAGCATCTCATTCAAACTGATCAATTGCGTTTGTTGTTGCTTCATCAGCATCTGATTTGAATCCATTAATTCTTTAATCATTGCACTGGAATGAGTAGAAGACAACTCAATAATATTTAAGAACTCCATTTGAATATCACTGATATCATTTTGATCTTTTAAAAATTGACTCGCAGCTATCACATTACTCAGGGGGCTTCTTAAATCATGTGCTAATGAATACATGATTCTTTCTTTCATTTCGTTTGACTTAGAAACTTCGTTCATAGCTATCTCTAATTTAAATTGGCTTTTAACATAAAGCTTTTTGAAATAAAATAAGGTAGTATAAGTTAGAATAAATGGAATGAAAATTTGAACCGATTTAGTAATAATTACTATGTTTTGATTCAATCCAAGCTGTATGAGATCGATAACTCTACAATATGTAAATGCGATAGACATTAATAAATTAAAGGCAATAAATTTTACTTTATTATCAAATAAAACAACTGCAGGAACCATTAATATCATGAGTCTATATTCCATTCCACTATTACCGTAAATAGCTGTAGCAATTACAGTAAAACTTAATAAGAGTAAAGTACAGGTACGTAGATATAAATATTTATTTTTTGAAGTCAGATAAATCGCAAGACCGAAAATAATAATTTGAATGATATTAATTATTGAAACAAAATAATAGTCTTTATAATAATTATAAATGGCAGAAACAAGATTAGTAGGAATTGCTAATAAAAAAAAGAGATTGAAAAACCGTTGTTTATGGGATTCAGAAAGGTCTAGTATATTGCTAGTACCATAATTTAACATGTATGAAAGCTTTTTCATAGAACACAACTATTCTCATTAGGGGATACAATAAAAATAGAATATATACTATTGATAGATTGTCAATAAAACATCAAATCATAGTGCAGAAACAACTTTATGAGACAGTGTCTATAAATGGGAATTGAATTCCCAGGCTGGCTTCATTTCCTCACTCTTCACTCTTCACTTTTATCTTTTATCTTTTCTCTTTTCACTTTTCACTTTTATCTTTTATCTTTTCTCCTCACTCTTCACTCTTCACTTTTATCTTTTCTCTTTTATCTTTTCACTTTTATCTTTTCACTCTGCCTTGAAGTAGGG
>CAIJLK010000282.1 GCA_903821465.1 uncultured Bacteroidota bacterium
AAAAATATTTTTGAGATTTATCAGAACCTATATAAATTTCAATACTGCCACACCCATTGCTTCGGTGCCTAAGATATTTTCAGGATTCGTGTTCTTGTCTGCAATATCAACAGTTCTGAACCCTTGCTTTAAAACCTGATCTACTGCACTGATCACTAAGTCTGACTCCTCTTTCATTCCGAATGAAATATCTAATAACAAAGCAGCAGAAAGGATCGATGCTAAAGGATTAGCGATCCCCTTACCAGTAATATCATGTGCAGATCCATGTATTGGCTCATATACGCCTGTACCGTCTCCAATAGAAGCAGAAGCCAACATTCCCATTGAACCTGCTATCTGTGAAGCTTCATCTGTTAGAATATCACCAAACAAGTTAGCGGTAACAACTACATCGAAGCGACAAGGATTCTTAATTAGCATCATCGCTGTTGAATCTACAAACTGGTGTTCCACTTCTACATCTGGATATTCTAAAGCAAGTTTCTGAATTACTTCTCTCCAAAGGCGACTTGTCTCTAACACATTTGCCTTATCTACAGAACAAAGTTTTTTCTTTCTGGTTCTGGCTGCTTCAAATGCTTTTCTACCGATGCGTTCTACTTCATAGCGACTGTATTCAGCAATATCATAAGCTGTATCTCCATCATTCTTTCGACCTTTTTCACCGAAATAAATATCACCTGTTAATTCGCGGAAGAAAAGGATATCGGCTCCTTTTAAAATTTCAGGTTTAATGCTTGATGCACTTAATAATTCATCAAACAATTTAATGGGACGAAGATTTGCATATAAGCCTAATTCCTTACGCATTTTTAGCAAGCCCTGTTCTGGACGCACTTTCGCCGAAGGATCGTTGTCGTATTTAGGATGTCCAACAGCCCCAAATAATACCGCATCTGCCTTACGCATTTTCTCTAATGACTCAGCAGGTAATGCCTCGCCTGTTGCTTCAATGGCAACATGTCCGATCAATGCTTCGTCATAATGAAAAGTGTGACCGAATTTGACTGCAATAGCATCCAATACTTTTTTACCTACTGCTGTTACTTCCTGCCCAATACCATCTCCTGGTACAATTAATATATTTTTAGTAGCCATACTGTTCTATTATTTAATAATGAGTTGTTTACTTGTAAATCATGTTGAGCATTTTCTGAGTAGCTTTTATAGCTGATACAGTTTGATCGCTATCGAGTCCGCGTGTTTTAAATTCCTTTCCATCTTGCATCCAGGTGATAATGGTTTCGCATAATGCATCTGATTTACCGCCCGGTGGGATGCGCACTGCATAGTCAGTCAATTGCGGCAATGCAATTTCTTTAGATGCATATACTTTTTTCAATGCATTCATGAATGCATCATATTGTCCATCTCCTTGAGCATGCTCTTCAAACACTTCATTACCAATTAAAATTTTAATGGTAACAGAGGGACGTAGATTTTTAGAATGTGTTAATACATAATTTTCAACCTGCACTTTTTCTTCGATGGTATTGCTATCTAATACATCCGAAATGATATAAGGCAGATCAGCTTGCGTAACAGTTTCTTTTCGATCGCCCAATTCAATAATGCGTTGGGTAACTTTTTTCAAATCCTCATCTGCCAATTGAATACCAAGCTCCTTTAAATTATTTTCGATATTAGCCTTACCACTTGTTTTACCCAATGCATATTTACGCTGCCTACCAAATCGCTCCGGCATTAAATCGTTATGATATAAATTATTCTTCTTATCACCATCTGCATGAATACCGGCCGTTTGTGTAAACACATTTTCCCCTACTACAGGTTTATTCGCAGGGATTCGGAAACCGGAGAAGGTTTCAACTAATTTACTAACTGAGTAGAGCGACTTCTCGTTGACAGATGTTTGCACATCCTTCATATTATCGTTCAATGCAGCTATAGCGCTTGCCAGGGAAGCATTTCCAGCTCTTTCACCCATACCGTTGATGGTAAGATGTAAGCCCTTCGCACCAGCAAGTACTGCTTCTAATACATTAGCAGTGCCCAAATCGTAATCGTTATGCGCATGAAAATCGAAATGGATATTCGGATATTTTTGAACAAGCTCGGAAACAAATTCAAATGTTTCTCGTGGTGTTAATACGCCTAATGTATCGGGTAATAAAACTCGCTCAACAGGCTGGTCTTTGATAAAATCGAGATAGCTAATGACATACTCCTTAGAATTGCGCATTCCATTGCTCCAATCTTCTAAATATACGTTGCTTTTTAGGCCCTTATCTTTAGCCAACTTCAACACAGCTGCTATTTCTGCAAAATGCTGTTCAGCGGTTTTCTTTAACTGATGGGTCAAATGATTCAAAGATCCTTTAGTTAAAAGATTCATCACTTTTGCACCAGATTCAAGCATCCAATTCACAGAAACATCGCCATCAACGAAAGTTAATACCTCCACTCGATCTATGTATCCGTTCTCTTTAGCCCAATCAGTAATTTTTTTAACTGCTTGAAATTCTCCTTCCGATACACGGGCAGAAGCAATTTCAATTCTATCAACATTCAAATCAGTTAACAATAATTTTGCAATGGTAAGCTTTTCAGAAGCCGAGAAGCTCACACCGCTGGTTTGTTCACCATCGCGGAGTGTTGTATCCATGATCTCGATATGTCGTTGCTGCGTTTTCAATGCTATACTTTTTAGCTTTGTAAATTTAGATGCCGTTGATTGCAGCAAAAGCTTTGATATCTGCTTTCATTGCCTGTAAATAATCGATATCATCAAACCCATTAATCAGGTTATGTTTTTTATACCCATTTATGTCAAAAGATTCTGATGCACCCGTGGCTTCGATGGTAATGGATTGAGCAGCTAAATCAATGCTGATAGCTGTTGCAGGATCAGCTTCAATTGCTTTGAAGATCTGATCTAGAAAAGCTTCCGAAACCTGCACTGGCAGTATTCCTACATTGATTGCATTACCCTTAAAAATATCTGCAAAAAAACTAGATACCACACAGCGGAATCCATAATCATAGATTGCCCAAGCTGCGTGCTCCCGGCTACTTCCACTACCAAAGTTTTTTCCACCTACTAAGATCTTTCCTTTATAGATTGGATTATTCAAAACAAAATCTTGTTTAGGAGAATCATCGTTATTGTATCGCCAGTCGCGAAACAAATTATCGCCAAAACCTTTTCTTTCTGTTGCTTTTAAAAAGCGAGCAGGGATGATCTGATCTGTATCTACATTCTCAATAGGGAGCGGAACTGCAGTACTTGTTAAGACCGTAAATTTATCGTAAGCCATTTTTATGAATTGATAAGTTTTAAAATTGGATGATTGGTTAAGCTAACAATTCTCTTGGATCTGTTACTACCCCTGTAATAGCTGCTGCTGCTGCAACATAGGGACTAGCCAATAAAGTTCTGCTACCCGGACCTTGGCGACCTTCGAAGTTTCTATTACTGGTACTCACTGCATATTTACCCGCCGGAATTTTATCATCGTTCATTGCTAAACAAGCAGAACATCCTGGCTGACGAAGTTCAAAACCAGCTTCGGTTAAAATATCCAGAATACCTTCTTCTTTAATTTGAGCCTCAACTATGTGAGAACCTGGAACAATCCATGCAGTAATATGATCGGCTTTTTTACGACCCTTTATAATGGATGCAAAGGCACGAAAATCTTCGATACGACCATTTGTACAACTTCCGATAAACACATAATCAACTTTCTTTCCAATCATTAACTGATCTTCTTCAAAGCCCATGTACTTTAATGATTTCTCATAAGTAGTTACACCACCTGCTAGATCGGTTGCTTTTGGAATATGCTTTGAGATTCCCATTCCCATACCAGGGTTGGTACCATAAGTGATCATGGGTTCAATATCTGCTGCATCAAAATTGTATTCTTTATCAAAGCCAGCACCCGCATCTGTTTGCAAGGTTTTCCAATAAGCCAATGCTTTATCCCAAGCCTCTTCCTTCGGTGCTTTTTCTCTACCTTTAATATAGTTGAAAGTAGTTTCATCAGGCGCAATCATACCACCACGCGCACCCATTTCAATACTCATATTACATACCGTCATCCTTCCCTCCATGCTCATATTTTCGAACACATCACCAGCATACTCAACAAAATATCCAGTGGCACCCGCTGTTGTTAATTTTGCAATGATATAAAGTGTTACATCTTTAGGAGTAACTGCTTTACCCAATTTGCCATTTACATTGATGCGCATTTTCTTAGGCTTCGGCTGCATGATGCACTGAGATGATAAAACCATCTCCACTTCAGAAGTA
>CAIJLK010000283.1 GCA_903821465.1 uncultured Bacteroidota bacterium
AAAACTGCAACTGCCGAAATCATCTATTAAAATTATTTTCACTTTTTAATTTTGACTTTTAATTTAGTATATGTCTGAACCAATCGTATCAATCAAAAATGCAAATATCTATCAGGGTTCTAACCTCATTTTAGAAAATGTGAGCTTTGAAGTGAATAAGGGTGAGTTTGTTTACCTAGTTGGTAAAACAGGAACTGGTAAGAGTAGCTTGCTTAAAACATTGTATGGAGAATTGACTTTGACTGAGGGAGTAGGCACTGTTGTTGGCTTTGAGCTAATTGGAATGGATTGGAAAAAAGTACCTTTTTTGCGTAGAAACCTAGGGGTAATCTTCCAGGATTTTCATTTGCTTACCGATCGGAACGTGCATGAAAATTTGAAGTTTGTGTTGAAAGCTACTGGTTGGAAAGATGAAAGATTGATGGAAGAAAAAATAAATGATGTATTAGATAAAGTGGGATTGAAAAGTAAAGGTTTTAAAATGCCTTTTGAAATGAGTGGTGGTGAACAACAACGTGTTGATATCGCTCGCGCTTTATTGAACTCACCTAAACTGATCCTGGCTGATGAGCCAACCGGAAACCTCGACCCCGAGACAAGCGATGAAATCATGCAGTTATTAATTCAGATCGCAAAAGACTATGGCACTGCAGTGATAATGGCAACGCACGACTTTATTGTCATCAATCGCTACCCTTCAAGAATGCTTAAAACTGAGCTAGGCAAGGTGGTGGATAGTGCAGCTGTTTAAGTGAAGAGATAAAAGTGAAAAGATAAAAGTGAAAAGATAAAAGTGAAAAGATAAAAGTGAAGAGTGAAGAGTGAAGAGTGGAGGAAGAAGAATTGGGTTATTCACCCCAGATCCATTGAATTTGTTTTTGAGCATTGAGTTGATTATTGAATAGATTGGTTAGTAGGGATTCTCTTTTTTCTCTTTCCTTTGGCGTGAAGGGTTTTACATAAAGATCTTTTACGATCTGTTGAAAATCTGCTGCTGTATTGGCTTCATGACAAACTTCAGCTAACCCTGTACCATCAATTGTGGCATTATTCGCTACACAATGTTTCCCATTAGTTAAGGCATTCAGCAATTTCACTTTTATGCCGGTATGCGTAAAAGAGGGAAGTACATTGATATGCGCTTTGGCAATCATATCCTGCATTTCTTTGTCGCTCGGATTCTCCACTATACAGGTAAAATTTTGTTGGTGACATAGATCTACTAAAGTCTCGGAAGGATTCTTCCCTGCAATTACTAGTGGAAGCTTTAATTTAAAGAAGACTTCCTTTAATAACCATTGAGCTGCCTTTTCATTGGCATCAACGCTTAAATCGCCATGGTATAAACAATAACTACCCATTCCTTCTACCGTAGTCATTTCCCATTGTGGCAAATAAAGGGGTAGCAAATCAATATTTTGACAACCAAATTCCTTTCTATAAACTTCATTGTCCTTTTCAGTAACTCCCCAGAAAATAGCCTTTTTAGCTAATTCAGATTCATATTTATGCAATAAACGACTCTCGTTCCAATAATATAATTTTCGAATTGGAGAGCGACTGATCTTATATAGATCCTTATAATACAAGTATTCTACATTGTGATGCCTGACAAAGCATTTCCGATGCTCAAATCTTTTGTCAAAGATCAAATAACTGCAGTGCACTCCTTCCATTAAAATGGGATAGTCATCAGTCAAAAGACGTTGCAACAGTTCTTCGTTCTTTCTACTTGCAACGATATAAGGAAGGGTGCGGGAAATAGCTTTATGTCCATTTTCTCGCTCATAATAATGTATCGAATCACAATATTTTTCTAGCTCCTCCTGCTTTTCTCTACCATATTTAAAACAGTGCAAATGAATTTTTACACCCAATTCAGATAAGGCGATTATTTTGTAGAATACATCCACTACGCCGCCATAGTTCGCTGGATAGGGAACATTAAATGAAATGATATGTAAATGCTTTTCCAACCTTTAAAATAACTGTTTGTAATAGTTGATCAAATGTGTTTCTTCTAGATCCCAGTTCAGTTTCTTTCTAGCATCCAAGCAATTTGATTGGAGTCTTCCGTATAAAACATGGTCAGTCAGCAATTTGTTCAGCGCATCTGCAATTGTTTGGGGTTCAGTGTTTGGAATTAAGTAAGCAACATTAAAGGCATCGTTGAGGGCACGATACTCGGGGAAGTCGATACATAATTGCGGAATTCCCGCCATGATATAGTCAAAAAAGCGATTGGCAAGACTATGAACCTGACTCAATCCCTGGTTGTCAAATAGGGTGATTCCAATAGTAGCCTGACCCGTAATCTGTCTTAATTGCGCTGGCGAAAGGGGCTTATTTACTTCTATTTTATATTGAAGTGAATAATCGTTAATAATTGATATTGTTTGATTTATAAAATTTCCTGTTCCGAATATTTTTAATGATGCAGCAACTTCTTTCATGGCTGGAATCAATTGTTCAAAACAGCGTCCTTCATTCACCGCACCTTGGTAGATGATGAAACTTTTTTCTGATTGCTTGCCAGTATAGGGCAGGTTTAGTGGAAGGTTCCTGATCACTTCATAATTTACCAAATACTGTTGTTTCAGAGCGTCTGCAATCCATTTGTTAACCGTATAACCATTTTTGAATTTAGGTACTGTAAAACGTTCAATAGCAAGCCAAATGCGTTTTATAGCAGGACGTGTAGCTACTTCCTTTTGTTCTGTGAAGTATTCATGCGCATCATATATTCTTTTAGTGCCCTTTATAATACTAGCAAAGTAGCAAGCGAGTATGGTATCTAAGTCAATTGCACAGATTAAATCAGCCTTTTTAAATAGTAAATAAAGGAATAGACGTAGGTTGAATTCAAAGTAAAAGAGTGGTCCTTTTTTAGAGAAACAATTAATTCTCAGTTGCTTAAAGGATGTAGCATCTAATGGGGGACATCCCTCTATTTTTCGCCCAATCAGCCAAACCTCATAGCCATTCTTTGCTAATGAACCACAGATTCGCTGCATGCGCTGATCGAAGCTTAATTCATTGGTAACAGTAAAAACTAGGGTAGGCAATTGGTACGTTTTTTTATACCCTCAAATATAGCTTCTTATAGCAAATTTTAAGCATCCGTTTTAGACTAAAATTATTATGCATTAAGTTTTGCAACTAACTATTAATCATAGTGTTGAGTTCTTTACGATTCATTAAAATTTTATTTCAAGTCTTTTTCTCCACTTATTATGCACAGCAAATATTTTTGAATCGTTTTTTCTCCTCTTTTCTTGTAAGTTCGTAGATACAAATAGGAAAATAGTGAGATTAAAATCGTTAGAAATTAAAGGGTTCAAAAGCTTTGCCGACAAAACTGTGGTGAGTTTCGATGAGGGTATAACCGGCATTATAGGACCAAATGGATGTGGTAAAAGTAATATTATCGATAGTATTCGTTGGGTGATCGGGGAGCAAAAGATCAGCGCCTTGCGAAGTGAAAACCTGGAGGCCTTGGTTTTCAACGGAAGCAAGACCAGAAGTCCCAGTGGCTTGGCCGAGGTTAGCTTAACGTTTGAGAATACCAAGAACCTGCTTCCAACTGAATTCAGTACGGTTACTGTAACACGACGATTTTATAAAAATGGAGAAAGTGAGTATCGTTTGAACGATGTGACCTGCCGCCTGAAAGATATTCATAACTTATTCCTGGATACAGGTGTAAGTACCGATAGTTATGCCATTATTGAATTGGGGATGGTGGATGATATTATCAAGGATAAGGAAAATAGCCGTCGCCGTATGTTGGAACAGGCTGCTGGTATCACCATTTACAAGACCCGTAAAAAAGAGGCAAAGTTAAAGCTAGATGCAACCGAACAGGATCTAGCACGTATTGAAGACTTGTTATTTGAGATCAATAACCAGCTCAAAACCCTTGAGAATCAAGCTAAAAAGGCTGAAAAGTATTTCGAGATCAAGAAAGACTATAAAGAACTTTCCATAGAGCTGGCCAAAGCTTCTTTGGAAGGTTTTAATATTACTTACCATGAATTGAACGAGCAGCAGAATCTTGAAACAGATAAAAGAGTTCAATTAGAGGCTGAGATCGCAACCGACGATGCTGCAATAGAACAAGAGAAATTGGGCTTTATTGAGAAAGAGAGGTCTTTACAAACCATGCAACATGCTTTCAATGATTTGTTGCAAAATCTTCGTGGAAAGGAAAACGATAAGAACCTTGCTACTCAGAAATTGCATTATCTGAAAGAGAAAGAAACTGGGTTGAAGGAATTTTTGGATAAGGCAACCGGTCAGTTAAAAACTATTGGCGATTCAATTGAATATACCCAGTTACAAGTTGGTGAGGAAGAAGTTCGCTTGCAAGATTTACATGATCGTAGCGAGACCTACAAAATGGATGTAGAAGACAAGCGTCGCATTTTTGATGAACGCAGGTCTGGAGTGGATGCATTGAGAGGTCAGTTCCAACAAATTCAACGCGGTCAGTTTGATGCAGAGAAGAAAGTAGCTGTGGCAGATACTAGCATTCAGAACTTACAGCGTGCCGAGACACAACAGAACGACGAAAAGCAAAATAGAACCTATCAGCAACAACAGCTTTCTGTAGAGCTCGAAGAAAAAGAAGCAACACTTGAAGCCAAGCGTTCTGATTTACAAAACTTGTTAGAAGAGCAAGAAAAGACCAAAGAACTGATCTTCGAAACCCAGGCGCAAATGGAAGCATTGCGTAATGAGTTAGCAGAAGAAAGCCGCAAGCTCGATTCTAAACGCAACGAATTTGCTTTGTTGAAAAGCTTGATTGATTCGATGGAAGGTTATCCAGAGAGCATCAAGTTCTTGCACAAGAATCCTGAGTGGAATCACCAGTCGCCCATTTTATCCGACATCATTTATGTACAGGAAGAATATCGTGCAGCTGTTGAAAATGTGCTCGAGCCTTATTTGAACTACTATGTGGTGAACGATTTGCAAGAAGGTTTGCAAGCGGTTCATTTGTTAGACGATCACAAAAAAGGAAAGGCGAATTTCTTCTTGCTCGATAAATTCAAAGAAGTAAAAGTAGATACCCATCAGCCTGCCAATACCATCAAGGCATTGGATGTGATTGAAGTGGACGATCAATATCAAGAACTCGCCAACTACCTTTTAGGAAATGTGTATATCGCTGAAAACGAAGAAGCATTAAAAAACAGTAATGGGGCAGTTGTTTTAGAAAAGACCGGTAAATACGTAAAAGGTAAATACACTTTAACTGGTGGTAGTGTTGGATTATTCGAGGGTAAGAAAATTGGTCGTGCCAAGAACCTCGAAAAATTACAGGACGAAATCATTTTGCAAGATGCAGTGGTGAATGCGTTGAAGAACGAGATCAAGATTAAGCACAACGATGTGCTATTGTACAACGAGCGTTTGAAAGACAATGCCATCAAGCAAACTGAAAATGAGATCAACCAGTTAACTAATCAGCTTTTTGCAGCGCGCAATAAATTCGAGAATCTTCAAATGGCACAGACCACAGGTCAGCAGCGTTTAGAAGAAATCGAACAGCGCTTACAAGACGAGCAGGAAGCGATTGCAGAAACGAGAGAAGCGTTGATCGGATTAAACGATCAGTTGTTTGCTACTACCGAAGAGATGAAAATGGTAGAGCAGGATTATCAATTGTCAGAACAGGAATACAATTATGCGTCTGTACAGTTCAACGATATCAATCTACAATTAACGCGTCAGCAGAGTAAGATCAATACGTTGAAGCAAGAGTTGGTGTTCAAAGAAAATCAGTTGAACGACTTGCACAACCAGATTGCAGAAAATACCAAGCAATTATCTGAAGCTTCTGGAAATATAACTGAGAGTGAAAATGCAAAACTGGCTGCAGAGCAAGAATTGCTGGAGTTGTTGAGAAATAAAGAAGTAGAAGAGAAAGTGTTGGGTGAAGCAGATCAGGCTTACTATAACCTGCGTAGTATTTTGCAGGAGAAAGAAAGCGTGCTTCGCATGAAAGTGAAGAGCAAAGAAATGATCGATCATTTGGTGACCGAGATCAAAGACCGATTGAACGAATTGAAACTGCAGTTAGCAGGAATGAAAGAGCGCTTGAGTGTGGAGTTTAAAGTGGAATTAGACGATATTTTAGATCAGCCTAGAGCTACTGAAACTCCTGTGGAAGAATTGCAAGCAAGTTCTGATAGAATGCGTAAGCGTTTAGAGAATATTGGAGAAGTGAACCCAACTGCCATTGAAGCTTATACCGAAATGAAAAAGCGTTATGAGTTTATTTTGGAACAGAAGAACGATCTAGTATCTGCAAAAGAAAGCTTGTTGCAAACCATTCAAGAAGTGGAAGCAACAGCTAACCAACAGTTCTTAGATACCTTCAACAAAGTTCGTGAGAACTTCCAGAAAGTGTTCAAGGCATTGTTTACAGAAGAAGATACTGCAGATATGATCTTGGTTGATCCAACCAATTTGGCCGAAACAGGCATTGATATTGTAGCGAAGCCGAAGGGTAAACGTCCATCTTCCATTACTCAGTTGAGTGGGGGAGAGAAAACGCTAACTGCAACAGC
>CAIJLK010000284.1 GCA_903821465.1 uncultured Bacteroidota bacterium
ATTTATTCAATCTATTGAAATGCATATCCGAACTTTAGTATTTTAAAATTAGTCATTTAGCTTTAAAAGCGCTATAAAATTACCATTATGATTCATGTTAAAGTTTTCACCTTCAGTGCTATTCAGGAAAATACTTATGTACTATATAACGACGATCGCAAAGCTATAATAATTGATCCCGGATGTTACTCCAGTGTTGAACAAGAAACGTTAAAAAAGTTTTTAAAAGATACGGATCTCGAACCCATTCAGTTGCTTAATACACATTGTCATTTAGATCATGTATTTGGGAATGATTGGGTGCATCAAACTTATGGGTTGGAACTTTATATTCACCCCAATGAAGAAAAGATGTTGGCATTTGCACCTGTTTCTGGCGATAAATGGGGAATGCCCTTTACCAATTATAGCGGACCCCTGCATTTTTTACAGCATGGTGATACCGTTCTTTTAGGCAAGGATGAACTGCAAATCCGTTTAACCCCTGGCCATTCTCCGGGAAGTATTTGCTTTTATAATGAGGACCAGGGATTTGTAATTGGCGGAGATGTGCTTTTCTTTCAGGGGATTGGCAGAACGGACCTTCCCTTTGGCGATTCTGAAGCCTTACTAAATAGTATTCGGGAACAATTATTTACCCTGCCCGATGAAACGATTGTTTATTCAGGGCATGGCAGGCCAACTAGAATTAGTCACGAAAAAGAACATAACCCCTTTTTGAAATAATTAATTATTCCTTCACGAGATAGTTTTCGGGGCATGAGAATTAAGAACGAACTTGTGCAAAATTGAATATATGTCAACCTATTCAGGATTAATCGTAGGCCGGTATTACCTCATCACAGAAGTGGAGGGGGAAGAACTAATATTGGTGCAGCCTATGTTAGAAACCACTGGTGCCATTTTTTTAATTCTGCATGATGCAGAAGAGGAGATCACTTATTGGAGGAAAAAAAAGGACCCCATTTATGAGATTTTTGAAGAATTGACCGACGAAGAAGCTTTGGCTTATGAGTTGATGTTTGACGAAGACGAGGCCGATGAAGATTGGGAAGACAATTAGTCTTACCTAATTACTTAGAACGATTGAAAGCCATGATAAAGATGGCTCCTAGATTTTTATGCGGTGGCACATAATCTTCAAAGGTTTCTTTTAGATTGGGTTTGATCTGTTTAGCCAGATCATCCCATAATGCAGGCCAGTTCAGGTCCATCTGCAAACGAAGTCGCTCACTAATTTCGTTGATCAAGCCTTTATTAATTACGCCCGTTCCAACTTGCTTAGTGGAGATGATATGTGCATCGGGGCAGATCGCTAATACTTCATTCAGATTTTGATAACCGCCACATCCACCAAGAATGATCAGCTGTGCAGATACGGCTAATTTATCAATAGTAGAACGGAGGTGGTAACTATGTCCGCGATGTATGACCACAGTAGGTTCCAGATGTTGTTCCTGTAAATAACTGATCAAACTATTTTGCGCTTTTTCATCCAGGTCTTTTTCTTCATTTAAGGGCCTATTGGCAAAGATGGTGATCGGCGAGCCGGTTTTCGATGAAAGCTCTACCCATTCTGGTTTGAATACGATCTTCCATTTGCCATTTTGAAAACCAGCGATAAAGGCAGTAAAAATATTCGCTCCATCTTTATCACCATAAAAAAACTGTTGCATGATCACCCTACCAGAACTATCCTGCAGCCTTTTTAGTGGCATAGTATACACAGGAGGGATGCCTAATTTTGCAGTGAGGTCGATATGATTTGCTGTATCAATCGATAAGAAAATAGTTTGCATCAACTGATACATTTTGCTCCCCCGATCATTGGCCGCAGTGGTATTTCTGAATAATTCTTTTTGCACTTCTTGCAGGATCAAACTTCGCAAGGCAGGCTGATAAATACTGGCATAAGAATCGGCAACATCTACCGCATCTTCTAAGTTTTTACTATGTTCTAATCCATCCACGAATCGACGCATTCTTTTTTCTGCCGCAACCGAATCCATCTTCTTTAAAAAATCGTCGAGTGTATTATAAGTGGCAGAAATTTTTAGAAACTTTTTAAAATAATCATCCTGCACAGAAATCAACAAACTATCAGCATTAAGAGGCTGCATTTTTTGAAAAATGCGTGGATACACACCACTCACAAAACTAGAAGTATACATTTCCGCCTCCCCCATTACCGCCAAATAATAGAGTTCTTGTGCATTTAAATTATCTAATTTTTTAAAGCGCAATTTAAGATCCTTTAATTCGTGCAAAGCATTGATTTCATTGATGTATAGCTCAATTGCTTTGGTGTGCAGTTTAGCTGTTAAGACATCTACCAACATGGCAGTATCGCCCTGATGCATACGTCCGGCATATTCAATTCTGGTGGCAACTAATAGTTTATAATATTTTTCGGCATTTTGTTCAGTCAGCAAGGGGGTGATAGAATCGATACTGATAGAACCATGGTATAATTTATCTAAAAAAGGAAAATACATTCTTCCTGTTTTAGTTACAGAGAGTTGGCCGATGATTTGCACTAGTGGATGATTAGCCGACTGTATTTTTCTTCCCAACGCATTCGGAGCAGCAGCATAATTATATAACTTTTCGGGGTCGTGAAAAGCCGCTTGAATAATTAAAGTATCTGCAAATTCGTTAGCCGGATTTTTGCTCAATAGGGGGAGAATATTTTCGGGTCTAATCTGACAAGTTTTCCAAACGATCAGGTCGCGCGCGCGACTAATTCCTGCATTCTGACTGATCCCATAATTATCAACCAGTATATTACAAATTGATAAGTTATTTTCTTCAAAAACAGGATAAACAGATTGAATGGCCAGATCAAAATGCATGGCTTTGCTATAGGCAGTAACCGTTTGCTGTAAATCCGATAAAAGAATCAAGCGCGCTTGAAATGCCGAGATGAATCCGATCAACAAGTCGTTTGTACTTCTGAGCCATTTAAATTTATCGTTCTGAGTAAAAAAGGTATCTCTTTCAATTTCAACACGAATCCGAAATACCATACTATCAACTTGCATTTTCTTTGCCTTACCCATGCTATCATTGGCTGCATAGTATCCATCGATCTTCTTGAGCGATTCGATAATGTATTGATGGTGTATTTGCCGCATAGACGGAATCGCGGGCATTTCTGCATTGTTCTGTGCAAGCAATGCTGTACTGTAAATGAGGGCAATAAATAATTGATATAAATACTTCATGTATCGGAATGAATCAAAAATACTATCATTTAGATGTAAAAATGCAGGAACCGAAAATTACAGTTAACAATAACATAATAATCAGAAATCGCCCATTTGCCAAACATTAAAATTAAGTTTGTGTAAACTTACTGTTAAGATGGAAGGCAAAGCTAAAAGGATTCTGATTGCAGACGACGAACCGGATATATTGGAGATTATTAGTTATAACCTATTAAACGAAGGTTACGAAATCTATACAGCAAAAGACGGTAACGAAGCAATTGAAAGGGCGAAGCAACTCAATCCAGATTTAATCATCCTAGATATTATGATGCCCAAGAAAACGGGCATTGAAGTATGTAGCATCCTTAGAACTCAACCATTATTTCAAAAAACCCTGATCATATTTCTAACTGCATTGAGCGATGAAGCATCACAGATCAAGGGATTAGAGTCAGGTGCAGACGATTATGTAAATAAGCCAATCAGTCCCAAAGTTTTGATCAGTCGTGTGAACGCCCTTTTCAGAAGAATGCATACACAACCATCAGAAAACAAAACTCTTTCCATTGGAAATATCAATATCGACCCCGTAAAATTCATGGTAACGATCGATGGCGGCGATGTGGTATTAGCGAAGAAGGAATTCGAATTGATCTATTTGCTGGCATCCAGACCAGGCAGGGTATTCCTCAGAAACGAGATTTTATCGCAGGTCTGGGGTAACGATGTAATTGTAGGGGACAGAACCATTGATGTTCATATTAGAAAGATCCGTTCAAAAATGGGTATTGATTGTATCACCACTGTTAAAGGTGTGGGGTATAAGTTTGATGTCTAAAATGGCTCATTATTGAGATTGCTGATTAACTTCACAAAAGCTATCCAAAAAAGCAGCCAACCACATGTTGAATCCAAAGAATCTTAGTCCCAAGCAACTATCAGCCTTTACGGCTCTTGGATTGTCAGTTCCAATTGCATTGGGATTCGGAGTTGTGCAACCTGATTGGGTCATTACACTTGTAGCATTAATAGCTACTTTTCTTGGAAGTTATTTACTCTTTCAAACTGTATTGGAGTGGTTCATCTACAGGAAAATAAAACTGATCTACAAATTCATTTATCAGACCAAGGCCAATAAGCGAGAAGAGACTTATTATAAATATATCCTACCGCAGAAGAGTATCGATGAAGTAAGAGAGGATGTAGAAAAATGGGCCGAGCAAAGAAAGGCCGAGATCGAATTATTAAAGACCAATGAGGCCTATCGTAAAGAGTTTTTGCAAAACTTATCGCATGAATTCAAGACACCCATTTTTGCGATACAGGGTTATGTAGATACCTTATTAAGTGGGGCCATTGATAACCCAGCTGTGAATCGACGATTTTTAGAAAATGCTGCGAAGAATGTAGATAGGATGGTAAATCTGGCGGAGGACCTCGACGAGATCTCACGTTTAGAGAGTGGGGAACAGCCTCTTAATAAGACCTTATTTGTGATACAAGATCTGATTAAGGAAGTTTATGAAGCACTCTCAATTAAAACCAATGCGAAGGATATAAAGACCAGCATTAAAAAAGGATGCGAATCTCCTGTATCAGTATTTGCAGATAAAGAAAAAATCAGACAGGTACTCATTAACCTCATAGCGAATGCCACCAAGTACGGGAAAAAAGATGGCAGCATAGTAGCAAGTATCTATAAGACCGATGGCCGCTTGGTATTGATCGAGTTTAGTGATGATGGTATCGGTATCAATGAAGACCATCTACCCAGAATTTTCGAACGGTTTTATCGGACCGACCGCGGCCGGAGCCGTGATGTTGGGGGAACTGGTTTAGGGCTAGCCATCTGCAAACATATCATTGAAGCGCACGGTCAGTCCATGCACGTGAGAAGCAAACTTGACGTGGGAACCACCATAGGTTTTACACTAGACGAGCGCACCGAACTCAATTAGTATTGATAATCTGATGTTTTTAGATATTTAAAATATTATATATTATCTAATTGTTAACAAAAAAGCGATTTTAGATTCCCCGAACGAGAACCTTAATTTTGCATCAAATCATGAACCATGGGTATCAATTCGATTGGAAAGTTTTTTATGCCGAAAAATGTAATTTTTTATGAGCTATTTGAAGACGTAGCGATTAAAGTACACGAGATGGGAATCAAATTGAAAGAACTTGTGAGTGAGCCTGATGCCGATAAAAGAGTTGGGTTATTAGCTCAGATTGAAGACCTGGAGCATAAGAACGATGATAATACCCATCGTATTTTCACAGAATTAGGCAGAAACTTTATTACGCCTTTTGATCGTGAAGACATTCACTATTTAGCAACTTCATTAGATGATATCGCAGATTATATTTACGCTTCCTCTAAGAAGATTAATTTCTATAGTGTAAACCCGAACGATACAGGGATCCAGAAAATGGCTGAACTTATTTTACAGGGTACTATTGAAATTAAGAAAGCGGTATTTGGCTTACGCGATATGAAAAACTTACGTGCCATAACCGAAGCAATGGTAAAAGTTAATAGTATCGAAAATCAGGCAGACGATGTATTTGATATGAGTATTGAAATATTGTTTCAGCAAGAGAACGACTTTAAAGAAGTGATCAAGAAGAGAGAAATTTATCAGGTGATGGAAATCGCTACCGATAAATGTGAAGACGCTGCAAACGTAATCGAATCAATTATCATCAAATACGCGTAAACCGCAGCCAACATGTTAACCATTCTTATTCTGATCATCATTTTGGCATTCATTTTTGATTTCATTAATGGATTTCATGATGCGGCAAACTCAATTGCAACAATCGTTTCAACAAAAGTGCTAACACCGTTTCAAGCAGTTGTATGGGCAGCTATGTTTAACTTCGCAGCTTACTTTATTTCGAAATATATTTTTAAAGAATTTGGAATTGGTAACACAGTAGCAAAATGGGTACACCCCGAATTTGTTACGTTAGAAGTAATTCTTGCAGGTATTATTGCAGCCATTGTTTGGAATTTAATTACTTGGTGGTACGGAATCCCTTCCAGTTCTTCTCATACATTGATGGGGGGATTTATTGGTGCGGCACTTGCCAATGCAAAAGGATTTAGTTTGGCTGGTATAGATGTAATTAACTACGCAAAAGTGATTCCTACTTTCTTATTCATTTTCTTGGCTCCTTTAATTGGTATGTTCATTGCCTTCTTTATAACGATTGGCATTGTGCATCTCTGTAAACGATCCAACCCCTATAAAGCAGAGAATTGGTTCAAGCGTTTACAGTTGCTTTCTTCAGCGGCTTTTAGTATTGGTCACGGTGGTAACGATGCCCAAAAAGTAATGGGAATTATTGGTGCAGCGATGATCTATTATGAGGGAACAAAGGGGAATCATATGGACTTCAATCAGTTCGCCAACCAATATAGTTGGGTTCCTTTTACTAGTTTCTTATGTATTGGTTTAGGTACCATGAGTGGTGGTTGGAAAATTGTAAAAACCATGGGGACAAAGATCACCAAAGTAACACCACTAGAAGGTGTTGCAGCTGAAACTGCGGGTGCTATTACTTTATTCTTGACTGAACATTTTAAGATCCCAGTTTCAACAACACATACTATTACCGGTTCTATTATTGGTGTTGGTGCAACCAA
>CAIJLK010000285.1 GCA_903821465.1 uncultured Bacteroidota bacterium
ATACAACAACAACTCTAGCAGATATCAATACCCAGATTGGCTCTGGTTCTACCAGTTTACTTTTCAATATTCGCCACTCTATGGAAATGAGTGGGTTTGGATTAAATACTGCGGCTGATTGGAAACTAGGTTTGACGAATAGCCAGGGTTATCGATATGGTAATGTGTTAACTATGAGTTCAACAGCTTATTATCGAATACAAATTAAGCAACTATCCATTGTGCCCAATGCAGGATTGATCTATGAAAAGCTAAATGGTAATCGCATCAATGGGTCACAAATAATTTTAAAAGATGGAATTGACACAGGATCTTATGAAACCGGAGGATATTCCTTTGGTTTAATAGGAGGGCTGCAAACTAGCTATAAAAGAATCACTCTTGGCGCAAGTATAGAATCACCTATCAAACAGGAATTTGCAAAGGGACAAACAAATTTATTAGTAAAGGGCACCGTTCAGGTTACGATTGCGTTATAGATAATGCAACTTTTGTCTGTTGTAAATCTCGACCTAATTGATGTATTGTTTCTTGAATCTGCAATACTCTTTCTTGGGTAGGAAATTTTCTGCCAGATGTATATTGTGAAAATCCTTAAGTAATTTCTTCATCTTTTTTACAAGTGATTCTAGATTTTTTGCTGAATCCACGATTTGGCCATGCGAGCCCTTCTGTACCTTTAGACTCCAACCATCCTTTTTGAGTAGGAGAACAACTTGTTTTGAATTCATTTTTAACTTAATAAACCTCATTAAACTAATAAAATATGCAACTAACTTGAACCACTTCTATACTTTTGTGGTTATAGTAAAAGATGCAACAAATAGTTAGGGTAACTGACCTTTCTAAACAGTTTAAGAACCTCAAAGCTGTAGATCATCTTTCCTTTACAGTTAATGAAGGGGATGTTTATGGCTTTCTTGGGCAGAATGGGGCTGGCAAGAGTACTACAATTCGTATGATGCTTACCTTGATTGAACCTAGCAGTGGTGAGATCGAAATATTCGGCATGAACTTGGCTAAGCATCGCCGAGAAATACTAAGTCAAATAGGTGCCGTTATTGAAAAACCAGACGTTTATAAATATTTATCGGCCTACGATAATCTCCAACTTTTTGCAAAATTCAGTGGTATCAAACCTAGTCGCCAACAATTGATGGATCAATTAGAAATGGTGGGTCTGGCACAGAGAGCAACTGATAAGGTAAAGACTTTCTCTCAAGGTATGAAGCAAAGATTAGGAATCGGTATTGCTTTGATACACAATCCAAGGTTGATTATTTTAGATGAGCCTACGAATGGACTGGATCCACAGGGGATTGCAGATATTCGAAATCTAATTCTTCATTTAAGCAGGGAATCGAAAAAAACGGTGATCGTATCGTCGCATTTGTTAAGTGAAATTGAACAGATTGCTACACGCGTATTGATCATCGATAAAGGCAAAAAGTTAGTAGAAGGAAATTCCACTGAATTGCTGGATCCTTCACAAACTATTGTGGAATTGCAAACCATGGATAATGTTTTTGCATTGCAGCAATTAAAACAGAGTAAATGGGCAGATAAGTTGCAGCTGCCTAGGAATAATTCTATTGTCATTAAATTAGATCGAAAAGAAATTCCTTCGTTGCATACAGATCTTGCGAGTATGCAGGTTCAGCTATTGTCACTTCAACCAAGACACTCTTTGGAAGATTATTTTTTACAAGTAACATCCGGCAATCAACATGTTGACACTTATTCAAATTGAGCTCTATAAAATATTCCGCAGACCCAGAACCTATATTGCGTTCGGGGCTATTGCATCTTTAATTCTGATCATTCAATTCGGGTTGAAAGTAGATGGGAAAAGTTATACCGACTTTTTAATGAAAGATATTGGCGGTTCTATGGTGATTGATGGCAATATTATTAATGGATACCTGATCTGTTATATCATGTTGCAATTATTATTGGTACATGTTCCATTATTAGTAGCCCTCATTGCAGCTGATATGATTTCGGGAGAAGCCAATATGGGAACCCTGCGATTGCTTTTGTCAAAACCATACAGTAGAACAGAATTATTGTTAGCTAAATTTTTAGCAGCTACTGTATATACTATCATGTTGTTAATCTGGTTAGCCATCCTTGCATTGTTTCTTAGTATGTGGATTTTTGGATTGGGTGATTTGTTTTTAATGAAAAGTAGCTATGTGGTATTGATCAATCAGAACGATGTGTTCTGGAGATATGCGGGAGCATTTGTCTTTGCAGCCCTGGCAATGGTTACTGTTGCTGCATTGGGATTCTTTTTATCCATCTTTGCCGAAAACAGTATCGGACCCATTGTTGCAACGATGAGTGTCATTGTGTTCTTCACCATTTTAAGCACACTGAATATTCCCATTTTTAATGCTTTGAAACCTTATCTTTTTACGACCCATTTAATCAGCTGGAAAGAGTTCTTTGATTTGAAAGTGAATGATGCCAACGAAGCCATCATTGGATCCATTCAAAATCCACAGCGAATTGTTACTTCTGCATTAGTGCTATTGTTACATATTGTAGGATTTGTGGGTACTGCCATTTTCATCTTCAATAAAAAAGACGTGTTAAGCTAATTCAATATGAAAGACTTAAAAATGTATAAACTCTGCTTTTTACTTTTCACTTTTC
>CAIJLK010000286.1 GCA_903821465.1 uncultured Bacteroidota bacterium
GCATTTGCAAAAAGGTCCTGTTCATCCGAAAAAATTCCTCTGAATGGAAATCCTCCCAAACGTTCTATCACCCCCCTCGCGAAGTAAGAGCGGCGATAAACTGGCTCGTACCAGGGGCCTTTTCTAAAATGCGCTGTCCCATCCTGATGAAAACGCTCAAAACCTCCACGCATAAGGTAATCTGTAAAATCGGTTGAATTGATTGGAACAACGATGTAGTCTGCTTTGCAATCTTTCAATATATCGCGGTGCATTACATAATTGTAAACGGGGTCACTACCCGCAACACCCGTATTTAATACCTCAGCCTTAACACCATCACCGACTAAATACCCGCTCAACAGATGTGGCCAGGTGCTATCACAAGGCGCGCCTTGCCCCTCGGAAAATGAGTCCCCGGTTACGAAAATTCTGATTGCGGAATCGCTTTTATTTTTTTCAAAGTTCCGCTCACGTATACCATAGTTATTGGTAGAATAAGGGTAGTGAAAATCGCTATTAGATGGCGTAAAGTTTTCATTGGCAGAATGAACCAGGTACCAGGTTGGATTAACAGCGCCGTAATACGTGGTGTATTTCAATCCTATTGATTCAGAATAGGTGGCAAATTTACCGGTTACGCGCAAAAATACTTCTGCCCCAAGTATAACGGTAACTACTACAAGCAAAACATAAATCCAGTATCGCTTCATTTTATCTTGCCAGTTTAGTTCTTAAAAAGCCGCTATACAAGCGCGGCGACTTTAATAAATAATGCAAGTCCATTTTAAATAATGCCACTTTTCCTACCGGTTTTTCCAGCAATTTATATTGCACCAGCAATTTACCTAGCGCAGACCGATGCGGAACATCGTTTTTATCAATTTTTCGTGTGCGCCACTCTTCATTCATCCAATGCACAAACAAAAAGTTTTGGCGCAGTTTTGTGTTACCATAAATAAATTCCTCAACTATTCTCCAATCATCAGGGTTACCGCAGCCCGAGTGAACAAACTTCTGCAAACCCAATTCTTTTACATGCTTATTCAAAATTCTGATAGGCTTATGCCAATCCGTATTGTCGCTTTTTACAGTGTTGGTAGCCTCATCAAAGCAAAGGCGCATAAGTTCGCTTTTAGGAGGACACTTCATTACATTACCCACCATATCAAGATCGTGATGGCTGCGGAAAAAATACGGTTCGCGAATATCAAATGGTTGTAAGCACGTTACATCCATATCTACCCACCAGCCACCTTTTTCATAAAGCAACTTGTATCTAAAAATATCAGAAAAACCCGATACACTTCCCTTGCCATGCCCGTATTGGTTCGGCTCTTCGTATCTGAACACCGATGATTGGGGTATTATTTCATTGGCGTCGCAAATAACGACCTGCGATGGCAGTTTGGTCTTCATGGGTGCGTATAACCACAACTGAAAGGTGTGACCCATTCTTATGAATGAATGAATCGTTAGCAATTCAACCTGTGAAAGTTCGTTACCAATCCAAAGGCCGTTGATTACGTTGTTCTCGCCCATCCTCATATTATGTCCCGCACTCAGGCTATTCTCGACAACGCTATTATCGCCGGGCAACAGTGAGGATACATAATCCCAAACGCTCCATCCCTTTCGGCCAAAATTATGATAGATGTGAATTAGTGCAGGCTTTAAATTGGTGGTGAACGCATCATCGGTAAAATTACCGTCTTCATCTACCATAATATCAATATTGTTCCAATCGCTGATGAAATTGAATTTTTTAGGAAGCAGGGGATTATTCTGTAATCCGAATTGCCAAACGGTAGCAATTAGGGTTCCCTGATCGCGGGTTTTCCATTCCGGCCATTCAAATATTTGTATGGTTTTTTCAAACCAGGCATTCATAAAATCTTCGCTGCTATCATCAAATAAAAAAACACCACCGTTCCAATGCTGAAAATTCTTATCACTTATTTCAGTGCCAAAACGTTTTAAAATATACTCGGCCAGGTGCGAACAAGCCAAGTTATAAACGTCTTTCCCGTCAGCATCAATCCATCTTTGCTTTTCTACATTCCATCTCCAACCCGAATTCTTTTCTATATCGGTTATCATGTTTTCATCATAAGGAATAACGACGTTGCCATCCTTATCATGCCATGACCTTTCTTTCCGGTCATAAAAAGTATCATCGTCCAGCTTAAATTTTTTCCGGGCGAGGTTAAAGCGCAAGCTGGTATATATGTAGTCGATTTTATTGCGCTTCATTATTTCAAACCGTTCCAATAACTTCTCACGCTTCTCTTGAATAGCCGGGTCTCGCCACTTACGGCGTGGATCGTATTTTTCTTTTAGTGCTTCAATTTCAGCAATGCGTTCGTTATTATGTTCGGCACAATCACAGTTAACGGCACTCAAACTAAACTGCGGCATACGGC
>CAIJLK010000287.1 GCA_903821465.1 uncultured Bacteroidota bacterium
ATGAAACTAAAAATTATCCTTTCCTTACTTCTGATTTCAAGCATTATGAAGATTCAAGCCCAAACTGAAACTAATTTATATACTGGCGAAATCCCGAATAGTAAGCGAGCAGAAAATTTAGAGAAGAATGTAACCACTGATGGCATTTTAATAATCAGCGAGATCAGCATCCCAACTTATACCGTATTTCAGCCTGCACAAAAAAGTGCTAAAAAAGCTGCTGTAATTATTTTTCCTGGTGGTGGTTATACGATTACTGCTTCTAGTCATGAAGGCTCAGATATTGCCAAATCTTTTAATGAAGTTGGCGTTACCGCTATTTTAATCAAATACCGTATTCCTAGTGATCGTACCATGCCTAATCGCGAAATTGGTCCCTTACAAGATGCCCAACAAGCCATCCTTACTGTTCGTGAGCATGCAGCGCAGTGGAATATAGATCCCAATAAGATTGGTATTATTGGATTTTCTGCTGGTGGACATTTAGCCGCTACATTAGGTACCCACTTTGAAGAATCGCTTATTCCCAATCCGCTGAAAACTAGTCTGAGACCCGATTTTATGATACTAGGGTACCCAGTAATAAGTTTTCAAGATAGTTTAACGCATATGGGTTCTAGAGATAATTTAATTGGTAAAAATCCGTCAAAAGCAAAAAAAGATTTTTATTCTAATGAACTGCAGATCACCAAAAACACACCAACAAGTTTTCTTTTTCATGCTTCAGATGATGGTGCTGTGAAAGTGCAGAATAGTATTCTTTTTTATGAATCATGTATTACGCATGGCGTTAAAGCTGAATTACATATTTATCAAAACGGGGGACATGGATTTGGATTAAAGGGCCCAATCACAAAAGACTATTGGATGATTAGTTGTAAAGACTGGATGAGGAATAATAATCTTTTGTAAGATAAAAGATAAAAGATAAGAGTGAAGAGAGGTGGGTGAGTAAGTAAGTTAAGAGTTTAGCGCCGACGATACTATCTTCTAAAACAAAACCCTACGCTGGCGTAGGGTTTATTGTTTATAGACAACACTATTATCTTATCATCTTACAATCCACTTTTCACTTTTATCTTTTCACTTTTATCTTTTATCTCTTCACTTTTTCGGGGCTCGTTTCGCTAATTCAGTTATTGGAATATTGATCTGCTTACCAATTTGTTTTCCGTTGCGGTAAGTAACAATCTTCATGGTAGCTGCATCTTTTGGAACAAGAACAGGTGCTGTGTATTTTGGATAATAATTATCTGGATTTGATTCATCAAATGAATAATAGATCGTCATGCCTCCCAGCTCTGTACTAATATTAGCAAACAAGTTTCCTTTTTCGTCTTTCGATGCTGCAACAATAGCATCGTACATTGCTTTTGAATATGTATCATCTGCTAAATCCCAACGATCGAATTGTTTTTCAACCCTTGAAGCGAAACTACTCCAATCTTTTTTCTCCTTTGGAGACCATGTGTCTTCGGCAATGGCTAACGCACGTGGCCATGTCATATACTGTAAATTTCTGTAATTGCCGATTTGTTCAGTCCATTGATTCCCTTGTCCCCCCAAAACATATTTAGCATCCATCCCTTCTTGAATAGGATCAAATGAATATACTTTATTCAAACGCAGACTTGCATAAACAGGTGCTTCTAGTAATGGCTCACCCTGTACATAATCTAAGTAGGCAAAACTGCTTGGAGACATAACTACATTGTGTTTCGACTTAGCTGCTTCAATTCCACCTTTCACACCACGCCAGCTCATTACGTTAGCAGTAGGAGAGATGCCACCTTCCAAGATCTCATCCCAACCCATTAATTTTTTGCCCTTTGAGTTCACGATCTTTTCTACTCTTCTCACAAAATAACTTTCTACTTCAGGCATTGTTTTTAAACCTTCTCTTTTCATGAGGGCTTGAACGGCTGGACTTTTTTCCCAGAAGTTCTTGGCACATTCGTCGCCTCCCATATGAATATATTCAAAAGGGAACAGTGCGGCTACTTCGGTAAATACCTTATCTAAGAATTCATACACATTTTCATTCGCAGGGCAGAGGCCGTTCTCAGTAATTGCTTCAAATTTTCCTCCCGGAAACCAATTCATAAAAGGAATTCCATTGTAAACACTATGCTCACCACCGGTACAAGAAAGTTCTGGATAGGACGCCAAAGCCGCCATACTATGACCAGGTACATCAATCTCAGGCATAATGGTCAAGAATCTTTCTTGGCCATATTTCACCAATTCTTTAATGTCTTCCTGTGTATAGAAACCACCATAAGTTTTAGGCTCTGAAGCATCTGCAGCTTTTGGTGAATTAGCCCATTTACCATTTCGTTCAACTCTCCATGCACCAATTGATGTAAGTTTAGGTAAGCTCTTGATTTCAATTCTCCATCCCTCATCATCGGTTAAGTGAAGGTGTAATAAATTGAATTTAAATTTCACCATATCGTCCATGAATTTCTTCACTTCCTGTTTTGTGAAAAAATGTCTACTCACATCAAGCATTAAACCTCTCCATCCAAATCTTGGTTGATCATCAATAGTAACACAAGGAACTGTCCACGCTACATTTTGTACCAATGTTTTGCTTTCTATTTCTTTTGGTAATAATTGCATCAAAGATTGAATACCATAGAATATACCTGCTGGTTTATTCGCACTGATTAGAACACCTGTTGACGTTACTTTTAAACGATACCCCTCGTTTCCTAATGAAGTGCTAGGCGTAGCTAATAACTCGAGCTTAATCCCTTCGTTCGTTCCTGCATTGTCGGTCTTAAAATTGTATCCAGTGGCGGTATGCAGCACTTTGGCTAGTTGTAAACCCATACCATCTATTTCTTTGCTGCTGCCAGCAGAAATAGAGATGACCGAATTGTTCTTTAAAGTAAATGTTCCACTATTCTCAATCAATGAGGCGGGAACTGGAATTACTGATGCGCTAGGCTTGGTTTGTGAGTGGGCAGCCAAAATTCCCATCGCCAAAATTAATGGCAAGATTTTTTTCTTCATGTAAGCAATTTGAGGGCAAAAGTTACGGAGGATTTTTCATGAAATTCAAGTACAATAAAAAAGCGTTCAGAAGAAAGCTAAACTTATAAGGAAAATCCCCACATTAATCGATTACCGTTCTTCCCCCAGTCTTTCATTCCCTTTTTTAGTGCTACATTCAGTTGCAGCCAGCTTACTTTTTTACCTTTTTGAACTGGATTCAATTGCTGAAAGCTTGGATCTACTAATTCTAATTTTGTAGCAAACCAAGTGGTATACATTCTAGGTATGGCCAACCCCAGAATCATGCCAGGTAAGCCTCCCATACTTTCAGGGCCGGCACTCACAGGGATCTGATCTGTATAAAATGCAACTACTACTACCGAATCGCAAATTTTGGTAACTGCTTTTTTGCATTCAAATCCTGCAATCTCTCTAGTTTCTTGGGTGATTTTCCATTCCAGGTTTTTTAAACTATCTTTTATGATATAAGTATTTTCAAAAATTTCTCTTTGAATGCTAAGGGTTTGCTTAGTAAAATCATTCATAACATTATCGGTCTCATTTGGTTTTGAGCCCCACATATATTTATTATCAGTATTTTCTTTCTCTAATTTATAAACCGATTTGGACTCATTGAATTTGAGTTCGTATTGGTCTTTAATGATCTTTGGAAAGCTTTTCATCATTTCCTTCCACCAGTCATTATCGCCACCTTCTTCTTCAAGTGGCTTGTGCTGGTTGACTGTTTTTTCGTAAACAATTCTACCCTTGGTGATGAATTGAGTTTGCGAATAGGAGTTTAAATAAATTAATAACGATACTAGTAAGATTAGTTTGTTCATATACTAAAAGCCCATGCTAGTTGGCTTGCCGTTTTTACTGAAATTATAAATCAATGATAACATGAAATAACGTTTTACATTCTGGGTAGTAGTTTCAGAAATGAAGTTGCTACTGATATTCCTATTAATACCGAGGTTCTGATTGAATATATCATTTACTGAAAACTTGGTTTCCCATTTGTCGTCCTTAGAAATAATTTTTCTGATTCCCCCGTTTACGATATAAGCATTTCGCTGATTGGCAAAGGCTGCAGTCTTCTGATAGAAAGTTAGCTCAGCATTTAAATCTATATATAATTTTTGTTTTTTAAATTTAAACTGAAGGTTACTCCATGCATTATATGACCAATAATTGGTTGTTACATCTGGGCGGATGGAAGAAACAGATTTGTTATAATTAGCGTTAAAGTTGATCCAAAAGTTGATCCATTTATCGCTCCAATAACCTGAATTTATGGAGAATGTGGTTGCATTTGTTTTAGTAACGTTGCGCAGGCCGTTTACAAAGTTTACATTCTGATGTACTCTCGGGCCAATTTCAAAACCTACATTCAATGATGGGATAATTTCAAATCCGTAGTCGGCGCTTATTCTAAACGAATAATTACCATTCACATTAATTGCCTGATTTATTCTTCTGCCAAGGCTATCAACATAAGAGCTATTAGAAATATCATTGTCGGTAGAATTGTAACTCATATTAATTCCTACGTTTCTACTCTTTAAGACTTTATAATCCGAAGCCCGGAAAGTAAAATTATGCATGAATGCCTGCTTCAGATTTGGATTTCCTATGCTAATATTTAAGGGATCAATATTATCGATCAGGGGTTGAATTTCGTTCAATGAAGGATTTTCTGTTGTTCCGTTATAGTTGAATTCTATTCGTCGCTGCTGTTTCGGGGTGAATTTAAAATTAATCGCAGGTGTGAAATTGGTATAGCTGACTTCTCTACCTGTATTCTTTCTAATATCATTCATATGGTAGGATACGGTACCAAGTCCAGTTCCAATTGCGAAATTAAATTTCTTTACCTGGTATCGAATATTAAATCCGCCCGTGTTGCCAGTAGTATTAAAGAGGAAATGATTACTCAATGTATCGCTTAGTACACTGTATTTTCCATTCCCGTCTTTATTAAATGTATTTCTTTCTGCATCGTTTCTATTAAGATTCAATCGATAGGTTAGAATTAAAAAAGTGTTTTTCCAAAGTGGTTCTGTATAGGTGAAATTGCTATTAATGCTAGATCCAGTTTGCAGATTCTCTTTACGCTGATCTACATTGTCGAGACGGATTAAATTTCCATTTTTATCAAAAAATTGGTTCTCGGCTAATAAGAATCCATTCTCTTTTTTATCGGTGAATGTTAAGTCCGTATTTACTGAAATAGTTCTTCCTTTCTTTGTAAATTTCTTTCGCCATAGGATACTTGTATTAATGTTTTTATTGTCATCGTTATTGTTAGTAGTTCGATCAGTTTCATTGATTAATTTATTGTCTGAGCTGATTGATTTTCCTAAGTAGTTTAAATTGCTTGCACTTTTAATATCAGAAGCTCTTAGTGTAAGTTTCAAAGAGTTGGAGGAGTCGATCTGCACCTCAAACATGCTCGTTATTTTATTCCTGGTTCTTTCATTTGCCTGTGTTTGCTCTGTGGTATTAGTAAAGCTGGTATCAGGTAGGATATTTTGTGTTGTGGATGTTGTTTTACCAGTAACATTTAATTTGTTGAACTGGTAGGTATTATTCGAGTTATATTTATCCTCATTCCATTTATTGCTAAAGTGGACTCCTGCTGTTGTTGAGATGGGTAAACCAGTGCCCCAATTAAAGTCATCTCCCGATGAATACATCATTACACCTCCATCATCGGTGATTGTGGTGGTAGTATTTGGGTCGCCCGCATAATTTCGTTGATCATCCCAGTTCAGTGTTTCGAATTTGGTATTGTCATGAGTAACATAGCCAGCCATTTTTCGTTTTCCTTTAAAAGCATTGGCCATAAGTTTGCCATAATTGTATTGGTCAAAATCAGTTCCAGCTTCAGCCTTACCGAAAAAGCCTTTTTTCTTATCCTCTTTTAATTGAAGGTTAATGGTTTTTTGTTTTTGTCCGTCATCAATTCCTGTAAATACTGCCTGGTCACTTTTTTTGTCAAACACTTGCACTTTATCAACTGCATCTGCACGTAAATTTTTTGTAACAACTGCCGGGTCATCACTAAAGAATTCTTCTCCGTCCACTAATACCTTATTTACTCTTTCTCCCTGTGTAGTAATTTCTCCTTTGCTATTCACCTGAATACCGGGCATTTTTTTAAGTAGTTCTTGCACATCGGCATTGGCCGACACATGAAAACTATCGGCTCGATATTCAGTAGTATCTCCTTTAACACGAATGGCAGAAATGCGTTGTTTTACGATCACTTCTTCCAATAATCTGGCACGGGTAATTAATGGTACGATTCCCAATGATTTTTCTTCTGTTCCATTAATATTAATATTGTCTGTGTATTCTGCATAGTTGGGGTAGGAGACTACCAGAATATAATTGCCTGCTACTATTTTCTTCAATTCAAAGTTTCCTTGATTATCTGTTCGAACAAATTTTACCAGCACAGAATCTTTAGGTCTTAGAATTGATACAACAGCATTAGAAAGGTTTTGCTTATTAAGCGTGTCATTAACTGTTCCCTTAATCACCGATTCCTGTGCATTTGCCCTTACAAGTCCTATGAATAGTATGATGAAAAGCAGTAATTGTTTATTCATGCAGATAGTTATCGTGGTATTGGATGCAATTGCTTGCAAAATCCATAAATTAGGTGGGCAAACTAAAAAATTAGTTGTAATCTTATGTTAAACAATTTTGTTATTTAACTGTGTTTAAAAGAGGACTCTCTAAAAGAAAAGTTCTTAAATTGCTACTAAATTAGTTTCGGTATCTTCCCAAAACACAAGAATGAACAATACACAAAAACTGGCTTATAGTATATGAAAAAATATGAGGAGATTCATTTTGTAGATAGCAATCAGTCTGTTTGGAACTACTCTTTATTTTCAGAGGAAGATGTCCGCAATTTCCAAAATGGTACGAATTATCGGATGTATGATTTGCTAGGGAATAAGCAGATTAAGGTTAATGATATCTCAGGTACTTATTTTGCGGTATGGGCTCCTAATGCAACTTTTGTAAGTGTCACTGGGGATTTCAATAATTGGGATAAAGAATCACATCCATTAAAAGTTCGGTTGGATAAATCCGGAATTTGGGAAGGATTTATTCCAAATGTTGAAGCTGGGGAAGCATATAAATATCATGTTCATGGTTATAAAGGGATACGTTTAGATAAGGGTGATCCTTATGCTAATTATTGGGAAACACGTCCTAAGACAGCCTCCATTACTTGGCAAACTGATTATCAGTGGAATGATGCTGATTGGATGAAGCATCGAAAAAAGCATAATTCCATCAATGCTCCTTTTTCTGTTTATGAAGTACACTTGGCAAGTTGGATGCGCCCTGATAAGAACGATGAAGAAAGGTATAATACCTATGCACAAATAACAGAGCGGATGGTTCCCTATGTTAAGGAAATGGGATTTACGCATGTGGAATTTATGCCAGTTATGGAACATCCTTTTGATGGTAGTTGGGGCTATCAGGGTACAGGTTATTTTGCGCCGACTTCAAGATTTGGAACGCCCCAGGATTATGCGGCCATGGTAGATGCATTTCATCAGGCAGGTATTGGTGTGATACTTGATTGGGTGCCTTCTCATTTTCCTTATGATGCCCATGGCTTATTTATGTTTGACGGAACGCATACATACGAGTATGCCGATATGCGCAAAGGATTTCACCCAGATTGGAACTCTTATATTTTTAATTATAAACGTGGTGAAGTAAAATCTTTCTTGATTAGCTCAGCTCGTTTTTGGTGCGATAAATTTCATACTGATTGTATTCGTGTTGATGCAGTTAGTTCCATGCTTCGTCTCGATTATAGCCGCAATGCGGGTCAGTGGGAACCGAATGAATATGGTGGCAATGGTAATATCGAAGCGATCGCATTTATTACAGATTTAAATGAAACACTCTATCGCGATTTTCCAGATATTCAAACTATTGCAGAAGAAGCAACCGACTGGCCAAAAATTAGTAAGCCAACATTTGAAGGTGGATTAGGTTTTGGCATGAAATGGATGATGGGATGGATGCATGATACTTTAGATTATTTTAATCTTGATCCAATCTTTCGTCAGTTTCAGCAAGATAAATTTTCATTCAGCATGATGTATTTCTACGATGAAAATTTCATGTTGCCATTATCACATGATGAAGTGGTACATGGAAAGAGTCCAATGCTCTATAAAATGCCAGGGGATGAGTGGCAGAAATTTGCCAACCTCCGAATTTTGTATACCTATATGTACACGCATCCAGGTTCAAAATTATTATTCATGGGTAATGAATTTGGTGCAACCAAGGAGTGGAATTATAAAAGTGAATTACAATGGGAATTGTTAGAACATACAAGTCACTCCGGAATGAAATATTGTGTTCAAAAACTAAATGAGCTCTATCGTTCTGAGCCTGCATTATACGAAAAGCAATTTGAGCCTGGAGGATTTGAGTGGGTAGATCTTAACCATCGAAGTGAATCTGTTTTGGTTTACATGCGTAAGGGAAAGAAGCCAAAGGATAATTTATTGATCATATTAAATGTAACTCCAGTTGTGCGAATGGATTGGGAAATATATGTTCATGGAAAGGGAAAATGGCAGGAAGTTTTCAATTCAAATAGTGAGGAATTCTGGGGAACAGGGGATGTTTTCAATCCTTCTATAAGTGCTAAATTGATAGATAAACCATCTCAGTGTTATCAAATAAAAGTTCATTTACCTGCACTGGGTGCCGTGATTTTGAAATAACTAATACTGGGGATAGTGCTAAGCTATCCCCAACTTATGCACTTTTTTAAGGCTTAACAATTTGATAAACAGCGTTGTATCCAAAATAGTTGTCATTTTGTAGTGTTCATTCGTTAACCCTTAAATACAGACCCATGAAAACGAATTCTTCTGAATTGTTGGTGAATGCTACCGGGCAATTAATGCAACAGCACATTTTTGATCATCTTTCTGATGAAAAATTGGCTAAAATGAATTCTTGCTTACAAAAATTAGGCAACCATTCTAGTCTTGAAACAAATGATGTAGAAAAGGAATTATTTGATTTATTTGGTCAGGCAGATATGTATGCTGAGACCACAACGCTTGAATCATTGCATCAATGGCAGGCAGTGATGAGTTGCTTTGGCAAATAATTTTTATACTATTTGATTTGAAGTTGATAAAGGAAGTACAATTCTAAAACTAGTTCCTTTACCTTGCTCGCTCCAACGCACAAAGAGTTTTCCTTTGTGGTATTGCTCAACAATCCGCTTGCTGAGAGAGAGACCGAGACCCCATCCTCTTTTCTTAGTTGTAAATCCAGGTTTGAAAACTTTTTTGAAATGAGCTGCTGCAATTCCTTTGCCGCTATCTGTAACATCAATTAATACTTCCTGATTTCCTACCTGTGCTTGGATACTTATTAATCCCTTACCCTCAATGGCATCGAGTGCATTGCGAATTAAGTTTTCCATTACCCAATCGAATAAGGGAGCAGAAATCATCACTTGAATTTGCGCTAATGCGGTAGTATCACATTCGAAATTCACTGCGCCACCCGCGCGCTTTTTCATATAATTTAAAATATGTTGAATTTGATCGGAGATATTGGCATTTTCTAGTTTCGGCTTACTTCCGATCTTACCAAAACGGTCGGTAATGAGCTGAAGTCGCTTTACATCCTTGGCAATCTCAGGAACAATCTTTTCATTTCCTTCATTTGATTTTAGAATTTCCAACCATCCTTCCAAGCTACTTACAGGAGTGCCTAATTGATGAGCTGTTTCTTTTGCAAGTGAGGCCCATAGCTGATTCTGGCCGCTCTTGTAATTAGTTTGCAGCATAGCAATTGCAATAAATATAAATAGTGCAACTACAAAAAGTTGAACGATGGGATACAATTTAGTTTCTTTCAGCAATTTGCTTTCACCATAATAGTATTTATTGGCAGCATATGGTTTTTCTGAAAGTATACTAATAATGGGAGTGCGATTAAAGCGTTTGAATTGCTTTAATTTATTGACTAAATATTGAGGATCTGATTTTGCTTTATTGGTATCTAGATTTAAAAAGTTACCAGTTATTTGATCATTTTCATTTGTTTCAATGATCGGAATTTGATCATTTTCAGTGATGATTTTTGTAGCAAGGTTGATGCTTACAGTATCTGATGAATGTAAAATAGTTCTTTGAGCTTCTACCCAAGCCGCTACATTTTTGCGTTCCTCGGTTTCGATTTTCCCGGCCAGGTATTGAGAGTAAACAATGGTGCCACTTGCAATTAATATGGCAACAAAAACCATCAATGTTCTCCAATTCATCCAGGAACTTATCATGAATCTAAAGTACGGTAAATTGTGAATCGGGTGTTCAGTCTTCTATAAAACAAAAATGGCTGCCTAAATAGACAGCCATCTTTTATATAGGATATTGCTTAGCTAAATAATCCGCCTTTTTTCAAGGTCTTCACACTTTCTCCAATTTTGAAACCGTTGTTATAGATCTCGATCTTATAATTACCTTCTACATATTTATCGCTTTTCTTCCAGTTGAAACTTACAGGAGGCAATGGCTTTCCTTGTTCGTAGGGAACAGATACTTTATTAGTGTAACCTCTTTCGCCATCTTCACGGGTACTGAAATTGCCACCTTCGTTAAACACTTTGCCATCGGGTCCGGTTATAACCACAAAGAAATCTTTTGAACCTGTTGGCGTTACACGGTTTACTTCAACAGTAAAAATAACGCGTAAGAAGTCAGCCCTTTTTGCTGTAGTAGTTTCTTTTTCTTTGCCACCGTTTTTCAAATCAATTGCTAAGATTGCAATATGAGAAGCCTGTAGGGTAGAAGCTACATCAACCTTTTCGGCCAATTGTTGTTTTTCGGTATTGGTTTTATTTAGGTTTTGCTCCAAGTTTTGCTTATCGCTTGTTAACTGTGTTTTTTCAGTGCTCAATTGCTGATTCGAACTGGTCAACTGCTGGTTCTCACCTTTTAGTTTTTCAATTTCAACAAATAAGCCATTGATCTTACCATTTAAGTCATTGATCATGTTCTTTGCATCGGCTAACTCAGCTGCGGTTGCATTTTTCTTGCGAAGAATGGTTCCAATATTTCCTTTTAATTGCTGAATCTCTGTACTTTTCTCTGCCAAAGAACCATGCAATTGTAGGTTAGTCTGTGTTAAAGAATCGGCTTTTGCGGATACTAAGGTGAATTCAGCTTGAATGGCATTTCTTGCACTATCAACATTGCTGATTTTAGTTTCCAAGGTGGTAACAATTTCTTTGGTCTTGCTTTTGTCGTAAAAAATGTAGCCCCATGTAAGTACCAATGCGGTAATTAATATTCCATAAATCAATTTACGGTTATCCTTACTCTGTGGAGCCTGATTGCTTGTGTTTGCTGTGTAAGTCATAAAATCAGAATTTAATGTTCAAATAGGTATTTCGTTGTTGTTATTTCTATCTACAGTAATTAATCCCAAAACCGTGCCAAAAAATAAATTCCTTAATGATTGGTATTAAACTTAACTCCCGCATCTTTGCAATCATGTCGGCAGAAAAGATCATTTCAGAATGGAAAAAGGGCCAATTTAAACCCATTTACTGGCTGGAGGGAGAGGAATCCTACTTCATTGATCAGGTTGTTTCCTATGCCGAAAAAAAGATCTTATCTGAAGCCGAAGCGAGTTTTAACCTTTCTGTTTTTTATGGGCGCGATGCCGATTGGGCCTCTGTGGTAAATGCCTGTATGCGTTACCCTATGTTTGCGGAGCGGCAAGTTGTGTTACTTAAAGAAGCCCAGCATATGCGTGATATTGAAAAGCTGGAATCTTATATCGATAACCCTTCCAAAACCACGGTTTTTGTGGTGAGCTATAAAGAGAAGAAAGTGGATGGGCGTTCTAAATTGGCAAAAACGCTAAAGACAAAGGGAGAATTACTGAGTACAAAAAAAATGTATGAAAGTCAATTGCCGGAATGGACCAATCAAATGATTCAGCACCATGGATTAACGATCAGTCCCAAGGGATTGAGTCTACTGGTTGACCATATTGGGAATGATCTGAGTCGCATCGAAAATGAGATCGAAAAACTAGCGGTAAACTTAGGGGCAAGAAAAGGGATTACAGAAGACGATATTGAAAAATATATTGGGGTTAGCAAAGAATTCAATGTATTTGAATTACAGGATGCAATAGGAAAAAAAGACCAGGCAAAAGCGATTCGTATTATCAATTATTTTGAAGCAAATCCTAAAGCGGCACCCATTCAAATGGTATTGCCTGCCATTTATAATTTCTTTAGTAAAGTGTTGATGATACACGGTATGCAAGGTTCTGATGAAAAAACAATTGCAACTGCCATTGGGATACATCCATTTTTTGCAAAAGACTATTTTGCAGCTGCTAAGCGATACAATTATGCGGGGGTAGAAAAAATATTATTATTGCTACACCATTACAATTTGCGTACTGTAGGAGTGAACGATGGAGGAAGTTCGGAAGCTGGTTTGATGAAAGAGTTGGTTGTGAAAATCATGCAATAAACGGCTTAATCAGCTAAAGCTTTTTCTGCTATTTGTTTATCAATTCCCAATTGCAATTTTAAAGCATCTAAGCCTTCAAACTTTTGTTCTGATCTATGGTATCCGTGAACAAATACCTGTAATTTTTTGCCGTAAATATCCTGATCAAAATCAAAAAGGTTTACTTCAATTACGCGTTGAACACCTTCAATAGTTGGGCGTATGCCAATATTCATCATGCCTTTTAATGTAGAGGATCTTTGATCAACTTCATCAATTATAACAGCATGAACTGAATAAACACCATTCCCAGGGATGAGTTTATCATCAGCATCAATTTTTAAATTTGCAGTAGGATAGCCCAATGTTCTTCCAAGTTGGTTTCCCTTAATGATCAGCCCTTCAAAAAAGTATTCGTAGCCTAAAAATTTATTTGCGGTACTAATATCGTTATGCAGTAATGCTTGCCTGATTTTAGTGGAGCTGATTACAATTTCATTTAGAATATGTTCTGGAATTTCTTTTACTTCAAATCCTAACTTTTTTCCAAATGCAACTAATAATTGATAATTCCCCACACGGTTCCTTCCAAATCGATGATCGTAACCAATAATGATGGTATGAGGATGGAAATTGGCGACCAAAAAATTACTGATATATTCCTCCGCCGTTTGGTTCGCAAAAGATTTATCGAAAGGAATGATCACTAAATGATCAACACCGGTATTTGCAAGAAGGCCTATTTTTTCTTCCAGTGTTCCCAAGAGTTTCACTGCTGCATTAGAATTTGAGATCACTGATCTCGGGTGCGGGTAGAAGCTAATGATCACAGACTCTCCTTGAATGGTAGCTGCTTCAGTGATCAATTGATTGATAATTTGGCGATGTCCTAAGTGAACGCCGTCAAATGTGCCAATGGTAATGACTGCATTTTTAAACCTTGGAAGTGGCCCCGATTCCTGATAGTGTACCTGCATAATTGGGTGCAAATCTAAGGCTTAGTGTTGTACATTTGCAGGGATCTGTTCATCAAAAATCAAAATTTCACCATGTCTCTATACGCTCAACGCGGTGTTTCGGCTCAAAAAGAAGAAGTTCATGCAGCTATTCAGAAATTGGATCAGGGTTTGTATCCAGAAGCTTTTTGTAAAATTTATCCCGATTTTCTTTGCGGTGATGCCGATTGGGTGAATATCATGCACGCAGATGGGGCTGGCACCAAAAGCATTTTGGCCTATCTCTATTGGAAAGAAACGGGAGATGCCACTGTTTGGAAGGGAATTGCCCAAGACGCAGTGGCTATGAATTTAGATGATTTGCTTTGCGTTGGAATAACAGATAATATTTTATTCTCTTCCACTATCGATCGTAACAAGTTATTGATCCCTGGTGCAGTATTAGAGCAGATCATAAATGGAACCCAAGAGTTTTTCAATGAATTAGCTAATTATGGCGTAAAAATTCATTATTTGGGTGGAGAAACAGCCGATGTGGGTGATGTGGTTCGAACAATTGCAGTGAATGGTACAATGACTGCTCGCTGGCCTAAGAATAAATTAATTACCAACGAAAAAATTGCAGCAGGAAACGTCATTGTTGGTTTTGCCAGTTATGGTAAAGCACTTTATGAAACCGAATACAATAGTGGGTTGGGTAGTAATGGACTAACCAGTGCTCGTCACGATGTTCTTACTAAACGCTATGCCACCAGTTTCCCTGAAACATTTGAACCAACATTGAAAGAGTCTGTCGTGTATTTAGGTAAAAACGGGATGCAAGATCTGATAACAATTGATGGAAATGAAACCACGATCGGCAAGTTATTATTGTCTCCAACAAGAACCTATGCGCCATTAATGAAAAGGATCTTAGATCGTTATTTCGATGCGGTTGCTGGGGTGATACATTGTAGTGGAGGGGGACAAACTAAGTGTATGAAATACTTACCCGGTCCGATGAAAATCATTAAGGATAATTTATTTGAAACGCCCCCAATTTTCAAATTGATCCAAGAAAATTCTGGTGCAGATGATAGAGAAATGTATCAGGTATTTAATATGGGACATCGATTAGAAATTTTCACAGATGCTATAACTGCAGAAAAAATGATGCAGGATGCAGCTGATTTAGGAATTGATGCAAGAATTATAGGAAGAGTAGAAGCATCGGAAAAGAAAGAGCTATTAATCAAAACTTCAACTGCCGAAATTATCTATTAAATTCATTTTCACTTTTTAATTTTGACTTTTAATTTAGTATATGTCTGAGCCAATCGTATCAATCAAAAATGCCAATATTTATCAGGGTTCTAATCTAGTATTGGAAAATGTGAGTTTTGAAGTGCATAAGGGGGAGTTTGTTTACCTAGTTGGTAAAACGGGCACCGGTAAGAGTAGCTTGCTTAAAACATTGTATGGAGA
>CAIJLK010000288.1 GCA_903821465.1 uncultured Bacteroidota bacterium
AACTATGGCGAACTTACGGTTTTGAGTGATTCTCTTTTTATGAGAACACAAGAAAACTCTAAATCAAATTAGGGTGATTCAAATAGTCATTCTACTTTGAGAAAATAGGAATGGGCGTTCAAAACTTAGTGGATAACGTCGACAGTTGAAATCTATATCCACCCCTCGAGTTTATCTCCAGATTTTTATTTAACGACCATGAAGCTGGGTAATCAAGTTGATGTGGAACAGACAAAAGCAAATACTGGTTATTCTTGGGGACAACGGTCCATGAACCAATATTACTAGAAACGAGATCGTGGTGAAATGGCTTGAAGACAACGCTCATCAATGAATTGAATATGCCACTCTTCCGTGCATAACTAAATAAATAAATATCCTTGGAATTCGTATCACCTTTTGCCGTCGCTAATAAGGAGGAAACAGCATGGGGCTTTGCATTCCGACAAATGGAATCAATTCTATTGGTGAGTAGCAGCCAACGATCATTATAAATTGATGGGGAGTAATGGCAAAATATTTCTAGCTCTGTTTGTGGGGCTTCCCAAATTGGATTTCGCCCATCAATTGCCGTTGGCGTCTCTTCCAAAATATATTTGGGGCGATTTTGCGACGAGAAAAAGTTAGCATCCGCGTGGTCCAGCCATGGAGTGTAGGCAGAATAGAACTGGGGAATCGGTGGTTGTGATAAATTTAATTCGTAGGCATTGGCGGTCAATTGGTCAAATGGAAGAATGGATACCGTAGATCTACCTATTTGCAAAAGCATACTTTGAGGTAAATTGGCATTTTGCTTCAAAGTCGCTCGATCTTGAGTTGTCGTGACGTTTCGGTCTTGCGGGGCCAAATCTCTTATAGCGTCTATATTTTGCTGGACCCTAGATGTGACGTCAAGGAGACTAAGTATTGAAAATTGTGAAACAGTGAAAAGGAACAAGAAAGATAGCATTAAGGATATTGCTAGGCCTTTTCGAGAATAAGAAAAGTCACTGCTGAACATTATTAGGAAGCTTATGGACACCCACATAAAAGTGGCGATACTGTGACCATCATGTCGCGTAAAGCCATAATCTAATAGAATTAGATTAGTTAGTACAATAATCAGTTTTTGCTGAACTTCTAGGTTTGATTTCCAGATTTTGTAGAAAAGTAGCGTCAGGAGGAGGATGACGCTGGGATATTCCAGAAGCCGACGGTGCTCTTCGATTGCCATAGCTTTATAACCAATTGTTAATTCATAGCTACCACGAGCGTAAAGCAAAAACGTCGATGGGGTAAAGTGTAAAATTGCAGCAGATGTTATCAAAAGGCAACTAAAAGTAAAAAGATAGTCTCGTACATTTTTGATTCTTTGTTCGGTTAAAGTCAACATCGCTAGAACTATGATCAGTACCACGATGAATTGCAACACTTTTGTATAAAACTGTAAAACAGTTATGGAAGAAACAACCACAATAATGAATTTACGTTTGGCCCCTGTATATCGCGAGTGATCCACCGAAAACGCATAAACATAAAGAGCAACCATTAACATTATTGAAGGAGTATTAAAAGTGTAAAAAATAGTGGTTGCGACTAAAGCAACAAAATAGATGCTCCATTTCTTTTTTTCCAAACG
>CAIJLK010000289.1 GCA_903821465.1 uncultured Bacteroidota bacterium
GAAGAACAGATGAAAACGGCCTATATCGATTATTCGATGTCGGTAATCGTTGGTCGTGCTTTGCCTGATGTAAGAGATGGCTTTAAACCAGTTCACCGCAGGGTTTTATATGCGATGACCGAATTGGGTAACTATAGCAACAAGCCTTATAAGAAATCTGCTCGTATCGTAGGGGAAGTAATGGGTAAGTTTCACCCGCATGGTGACTCCTCCATTTATGACACCCTAGTACGTATGGCGCAGAATTGGACTATGCGTTATATCATGGTTGATAGTCAGGGTAACTTTGGCAACCAAGATGGAGATCCACCAGCTGCCATGCGTTATACAGAAGCCCGATTGCATAAGATCGCGGAAGCCATGTTGGATGATATTGAAAAAGACACCGTTGATTTTCAATTGAACTTTGATGATTCTTTGAAAGAACCAACCGTATTGCCAACACGTATTCCTCAGTTATTGGTAAATGGTTCTTCAGGTATTGCAGTGGGTATGGCTACCAATATGCTTCCACATAATTTGAGTGAAGTGGTAGACGGTTGTATTGCTTATATCGATAATAAAGAGATCACTTGTGAAGAACTGATCAACTTTGTAAAAGCGCCAGATTTCCCAACCGGTGGTATCATTTTCGGAATGGAAGGGGTTAAGCAGGGATTGATGACAGGTCGCGGTAGAGTAGTGTTACGTGGTAAAGTACAGGTCGATACAAAGGCTTCTGGTCGCGAACAAATTATTATTACAGAAGTTCCTTATCAGGTTAATAGAGATACACTGACCGACAGAATTGGTCAGTTAGTGAATGAGAAAGTGGTGGAAGGAATTGCGCACGTAAACAATGAAAGTAATAACCGCGAAGGTACCCGTATCGTAATCGATCTTAAGAAAGATGTGATTGCACAGGTTATCATCAATCAATTGTATAAGTACACGGAACTGCAAACCAGTTATGGTACTAATAATGTGGTAATTAGCAAGGGTCGTCCTAAGATCATGAACCTGAGAGAACTCATTGTTGAGTTCATTGAGTTCAGAATGGAAGTGGTTATTCGTCGTGCAAAATTTGAATTACGTAAGGCCGAAGAGCGTGCACATATTTTAGAAGGATACCTGAAGGCATTAGATCATTTGGATGAAGTAATCGCATTGATTCGTGCAAGCAGAACGCCAGATGAAGCGAAAGATTCATTAATGCAAAAGAGTCAGGAAGAGAACTGGTATCTCAATAGTGATATGTTCAGCGAACTGACCGAAGATATATATAATCAGGCAAGAGGCTTATCTGAACCACAGGCGAAAGCTATACTGGAACTGCGTTTGCAGCGTCTAACAGGTATGGAGCGTGATAAGATCGTAGAAGAATTCAACGGATTGATCTTAACCATTAAAGGATTGAAAGAATTATTGGGTAGTGAATTCCAGCGTTTTGAATTGATCAAGAAAGAATTATTAGAGGTTAAAGAAAAATTCGGTGATGCTAGAAAAAGTGAGATTCAGTATTTAGCTGATGAAATGAGAATTGAAGACCTGATCGAAGATGAAGATGTAGTGATTACGATTTCTCATTTAGGATATATTAAACGTACTTCCGCAACAGAATATCGTCAGCAAAGAAGAGGTGGCAGGGGAGCAGTTGGTTCAAAAACCAGGGAAGAAGATTATGTGGAGCATTTATTCGTAGCATCTACGCACGATACCATGATGTTCTTTACAGAAAAAGGTAGATGTTATTGGATGAGGGTTTATGAAATTCCAGAAGGAGAAAAACAAAGTAAGGGTAGGGCTATTCAAAATTTGATTCAATTACCAGGAGATGATAAGGTAAAAGCAATTATTGAAGTAAAGAAACTTGACGATAAGGAATTTGTACAGAACCACTATATCGTTCTATGTACTAAGAAAGGTATCATCAAGAAGACTTCTTTGGAAGATTTTAGTCGCGTTAGAAGTACCGGTGTTAATGCGATCACCATTGTAGAAGGAGATGAATTATTGGAGGCTAAAATGACTGATGGAAATTCAGAAATCATGTTAGCTTTGAAGAGTGGCAGAGCAATCCGTTTTGAAGAAACCAAAGTTCGTTCTACAGGAAGAGGTGCGATCGGTGTTTGTGGTATTGAAGTAGATGATGAGACCGATGAGGTTGTAGGTATGATCTGTGTTAATAAAGAAGATACAACCAGAACCGTATTAGTAGTTAGTGAAAAAGGATTTGGTAAACGTACAGCGATCGATGAATACCGTATCACCAATAGAGGTGGTAAAGGGGTGAAAACGATTAATGTAACAGAGAAGACAGGTAAGCTGGTTGATATTTTATATGTAACTGAGAAAGAAGATCTGATCATCACATGTAAATCAGGAATTACAATTCGAACAGGAATTGCCGATATTCGTGAAGCAGGTAGAGCTACTCAGGGTGTAAAATTGATTCGTCTGGATGAAGGGGATGAGATCGCAGCCATTTCGCAGATTGAAGATCAACAAGAAGAAGTAATAGAAAATGTGAGTGAAACAACTGAAGGCACAACTGAAAATCAGCCTGATTCTGATGAAACTAATAATACAGATAATAACTCACAAACAACTGAAAATCAATAATAAATCATCTTTTATGAAGAAGCTTCAATTGCTTTCTATAATTGTCCTAATTGCATTGGGAACAAACGCACAAGATTTTAAAAAAGTACAAACTAATCTTCTGCTCAATAAATTTGAAGATGCAAAAACTGAAATTGATAAGGTTTCTGCAGATCCTAAAGCACAAGCAAAAGCCGAAACCTGGTATTATAAATCAAGGGTTTATGCTACTTTGATCAAAGATCCTGTTGCTTTTAAAAAGTATCCAACATTGGTTGCAGACGCAGACGCAGCATTTCAAAAGTTGATGGAAGTTGATCCAGCGCTTGTTCAAATAAAAGATAAGGGTTCAGATGCCATTTATGATATGTATTCTTATGGATTCAATAATGGAATCCGTGCTTTTAATGGTAAGATTTGGGATTCAGCTTGTACTTATTTCGCTTATGCTGTAACCTATAGTGATGTATTGTTCAAGAATAAATTAACAAAAGACCAAACAATGGCTTTTGACACTACATCAATCTTATATGCTGGTTATTCTGGTCAAAATGCAAGCAAACCTGATTTTGCTTGTAAATATTATGCCCGTTTAGCGGAATCAAAAGTAACTTCAGAAGGCTATCTTGATGTATATAAGTACCTGGTTATCACGTACATGAACGATAAAAAAGAAGCTGAATTCAGAAAATATTTAGCTATTTCTCGTGCAGCATATCCTAAGGAGAACTGGGAAGACTATGAGATCGAATATATCGATAGAAATTTTTCACTAGCTGATAAAGTGGCTTATTATGATAAAGCAGATGCAGCTGGAAATATGACCGAGATGCAATACCTGCAGTTTGGAGAGATCTTCGTTAATGTGAAGCACGATTCAAAAGAAAAAGATAAATACGATAGCACCCAATTAGATGGTTACGAGAAAAAAGGAGTGGAAGCTTACAAAAAAGGATTTGCAAAAAACAATCAAAATGCTATTGCATCTTATAATGTAGGAGTGATCTATTATAACTATTTTGGCTTATTGGATGATAAAGTAGCTGCGAATATTAAGCAAGTACAAACTATCAATAGTACCAAGCCTGTTGAAAAGGATCCTAAAAAGAAAGCTGCTTTAGATGCGAAGTTTAAAGCCCAAACAGATCCGATCTTAAAATTGAATGTTGATTTATTGAAGCCAATCAACGAGAATATAGATCAAGCAACCGACTGGTTAGAAAAAACCTATGCGATTGTAAAAGCAAAAACTACCAGAACATCAACTGATAAGAGCATTGGTAATAAGACAGTAGATTTCTTAGCAAATATGTATCAGTACAAACGCGATTTAGTTCGTGGTAAAGATCCAAAAGCCTATGACGCTTTAGATGCTAAGTACAAAATATACGATGGGGAACATGATAAGTTCTAAATATATCTAATTGATAAATGAAAGCCACTTCCAAAAGGAGTGGCTTTTTTTTGCCGGCGAAACTAATTCACTGACCTGAATACCTTAAATCAACATTATATACTAGGAATTTTATATTTTAAATATTACATTTATTTTTATACTACATTTTAAAAACATCATTTTATAAAAATACTGTGATGAATAGAGCATTAATAAATTATTTTTTTGGAATTGTATTTTTATTTCAGTCTTGTACTAAATCAGACAACCCATCATCAAATGGAGGATCACTAAATGGTGTATATATAATTATTCAAGACGAATATCAGACACAATTATGGAAAGATGGTTCATTTACCAATCTTGCTAAAATCAATGACAGAACTATACCTAGATGGAGTTTAGATACTAGTTATGAAGTAAATTCCATGGTTGTAAATAGTGACACTGTATATATTGTTGGAGATACATATAAATGGAGACCTACACAAAGTGGAGCGATTCTTGATTATAAAACAATTAATGATTCTGGTGTTATTTGGAAAAATGGGGTTATGACAAAAATGCTAGGGATCCCAATGAAAATATCATTTCAAAACAATGATTTATTCCTCTATGGCTTTTTGGATGGAAAATTAACGGTTTGGAAAAATGGAATTCCAGTAACCAAGACTGCAATAGCTTCCAATTATGTTGATGCAATGTTTGGGGTGGGTAATGATATTTATTCTACTAACCGTTACGTTTATCGAAAAAATTCAGATTCGATTTACTTGAAAGGAGATGGTTTTTCTCGAACGACATCTATCTACGTGAATGGAACTGATATATATGTAGGAGGTTGGGAATCAATTATGGAAGGATCTGGATATATTTCTATTCCAGCTTACTGGAAAAATGGCGTCTGTACAATGATTCGTGATTCTTTAAATTTAATGCCAAATTATGATAGAATAAATGGGTATTCTTACGTATTTGGTACTGGGAATGATGTTTGTGTTGCGGCGCTTTCAACAATCAGATATATACAACCACAATATCCATGGACTGAAAATTACTATGGTTACAATAAATTCTATAAAAACTTTAATCTAATATATAAAGAGGATTATTATTCAAATTCAGTTTCAACTCATCCGCCTAATAAAGGAATTTTATATAACGATTTTACAATCTCAAATAATGATGTGTACACAGTGTTTACGACATTCAGCAACGATCCTTATTCTACATTGTCTGTTTCTTATTCCAAAAACTTTACTCAGTATAGTGTAACTAATAATCAGTTCGGTTACCCTAAATTAATTTATGTAAAATAGTGGGAGATCATTTAAACTTTATTTCAATATCATTTCAAATATATCACTTAACATAATATTAATTATAGGAAATTAAATATACAAATGATTATGTCATGGAACCTACACATATCTTATCAAGATGAACTAGATTAGGTTGTAATGCATTGATATTATGCTTATTTTCCCTAAAAATTCTCCAATGCTCGAACGTCGTTCCTTTTTAAAATTAGGCTCCCTTGGATTATCTGCACTCACATTTTCTGGATTTAAATCTGAAACTGAAACTAGAAAACCAATTGTGATTTCAACATGGAATGAAGGAATTGCTGCCAATAAAGCTGCCTGGAATATTTTAAGAGCTGGCGGAAGAGCGCTAGATGCCGTTGAACAAGGTGTAATGGTCACAGAATCTTCTTTAAACTGCTGTGTGGGCCTTGGCGCTAATCCAGACCGGGATGGTTATGTGACATTGGATTCCTGTATTATGGACGAACATGCTAATTGCGGTAGTGTTGCTTTTCTGGAAAGAATCAAACATCCGGTATCTGTAGCGCGACGCGTAATGGAAAAAACGCCACACGTAATGCTCGTTGGATCTGGGGCACAACAATTTGCTTTGGCTGAAGGGTTTCCACTAGAATCTGCTAAACTTTCTGAGTCAGCTCAAAAAGCCTACGAAAACTGGCTTAAAAAAAGCGAATATAAACCGGTAGCAAATATCGAAAACTCGAAAAATGAATCAGCCTTTTATGCGCCAAAAAAATTGGAAAATGGCGACTGGAACCACGATACCATCGGAATGGTTGCCATGGATGCCAACGGAAATCTGAGCGGATCTTGTACCACCAGCGGCATGGGATTTAAAATGCGCGGGCGACTAGGGGACTCCCCTATCATTGGCGCCGGATTATTTGTGGACAATGAAATTGGCGCTGCAACAGCAACTGGCCAGGGTGAAGATGTGATCAGAATTTGTGGCTCTCATTTGGTGGTAGAACTCATGCGACAAGGATTATCTCCCGAAAATGCATGTAAACAGGCCGTAGAAAGAATTATCAAAATCAAAGGCGCAGCTGCAAAAGATATTCAGGTTGGATTCATCGCCATTAATAAAAAAGGTGCATACGGTGGTTATTGTATTCAGAAAGGCTTCAACTTTGCAGTATGTTTTGCTGATGATAAGAATTTCCTTATTGATGGTAAGTATCTATTATAATGACTAAGCTCGAGATTGCTGTTTTTAATATTGAATCTGCCTTGCTAGCTGCAAAATCTGGAGCTGACAGATTGGAATTATGCGAAAATCCCTTTGATGGCGGTACTACCCCCTCATATGGATTTTTAAAAACCGTTTCTGAAAATATTTCTATTCCTGTATTCCCCATTATTCGTCCAAGGGGAGGCGATTTTCTTTATTCACAGGCCGAGTTCAAACAGATCTGCTATGATATTGAACTCTGTAAAGATTTAGGTTTTAAAGGAGTGGTTAGTGGTATATTATTAGCGGATGGAATGATCGATCATCATCGAACAACTCAATTAGTTGCCCTTGCAGGAAATATGCAATTTACTTTTCATCGGGCATTTGACAGAGCGATTAACCCTTTGCTTGCCTTAGAAACAATCATTGCTACCGGTGCTCATAGAATTTTAACGAGTGGACAGGTTCCAAATGCATTTGATGGAAAACAGTTGATTCAACAATTGATTCATCAAGCAGAAAATAGAATCATCATTATGCCAGGAAGTGGCGTAAGATCCAATAATATCAAGGCGCTCCAAGCATTTACAGGTGCATCCGAATTACATTCTTCTGCAAGATTAAATATACATTCACTCATGCAATATCAAAGCGATTCAATGAATGAAGAAATGATCAATACACTAGTTGATGTTGCAGAAATAAAAGCAATGAAAGCGTTATTGCAATGATTTAATATAGCATCCTTACTTTAATCGTCTCTTTTATTCCTTTCAATAATTCCACTGCTCTGTTCGACAATTTTTTATCTACATCTAATACTACATATCCGATCTCATCATTTGTTTTCAAATATTGTCCCACGATATTAATGCCATGCTTGCTCAATTCAGTATTAATAGCACTCAACACACCAGGCTTATTATTATGAATATGTAAAATTCGATGGGCTCCATCAACAGGCGGTAATCCAATTGCCGGAACCGTATGAGAACCATTGGTAATACCCCGCTCTAAATATTGAAACAATTTAATACTCACGTCTTCCCCAATATTTTGCTGCGCTTCTTCAGTTGATCCACCAATATGCGGTGTTAACAAAACATTCGGCAAGCCCTGCAAGGGACTATCAAAATGATCGCCATTTTTTTCGGGCTCCCAAGGATATACATCAATTGCTGCCCCACCCAATGACTCATCCTTTAAAGCAATACTCAATGCCTTCAAATCAACCACTTCACCACGGGCATAATTTAAGAGGATCGCCCCCTTCTTGAAGAATTTCAAGTTGGTTTTATTAATCAGGTTCTTAGTTTGTGCTGTTTCCGGAACATGTAATGAAACAATATCTGACTGAGCCAATAGCTCTTTCAAATTTTTGGCAACACTAGCATTACCTAAAGGCAATTTGGTTTCTGTATCATAGAAAACAACTTTCATGCCTAGGCTTTCAGCAAGTACACTTAATTGTGAACCAATGTTTCCATATCCTATGATTCCCAATGTTTTACCTCTTAATTCAAAACTTCCTTTTGCTTCTTTCATCCAGATCCCTTTATGTGCAGCATTGTTCTTGTCGGGAATTCTTCTGATCAGCATAATGGCTGCCCCAATACATAATTCTGCTACACTTCTGGTATTACTATATGGCGCATTAAATACAGCTACGCCCATTTTGGTAGCAGCTTTTAAGTTTACTTGGTTCACCCCAATACAAAAACAGCCAATTGCCTGTAATTTATTAGCCGCTTCCAATACTTTAGGCGTGATCATGGTTTTTGATCTAATTCCAATCAAATGCACGTCCTTTACCTCCTTGATTAGGTCTTCTTCACTTAATGCACCATTTAATTTCTTTACGTTCGTATAGCCGTTCTGTTTAAACTGTTGAACCGCCTTATCACTGATATTTTCCAAGAAAAGAATCTTAATCTTTTCCTTTGGATAGCTAGTTGCAGATTGCTTGATCATGCTGTAAAATTAATTGTTTATTCTATTCACAACACTAGGATAGTTTTCCACGATGGTTGGGAACGGAGAATTCAGACCCTATATTTGCCCCTTTAGCGTAAACCATAAAAAATGCCGAAAACAATGCTAGTAACCTTTCTCACTTTTATATTGCTAGCCTGTGGGACGCCCAGTACTAACCCACAAAATCATTTAATAATAAATGATTCTGTACATTTTTCGCCGCTTTCTGAGAAAGAGAAAGCCTATTATGCAGCGAAAATTGAAGCATTATATCCTAATACGCTTTTAAGAACAGGATTTAATGGCGGTATTCTATTGGCAAAAAAGGGGGAAATTATATTTGAAGATTATCGCGGAATGATCAATTTTAAAACCAAAGAGCCGATTACCGCAAATTCTCCCTTTCATATCGCATCCGTCTCTAAAACCTTTACTGCTACCGTTATTTTACATCTAATGGAACAGGGAAAGATCAAGTTGGATGACCCTGTTGAGAAATACCTGAATAATTTTCCCTACGCACATATTACTATTAAAAATTTGCTCACCCATCGTAGTGGCTTACCAAAATATGACCATTTCATGGATGGAACCCGAGCTGAACCTTACTATGTAAAAAATAAAAGGGGTAAAACAATCAAGAGACTCAGAATCACAAAGGTTCCCATTGATATTGCCGGGTTACCTAATAATGAAGAGTTATTACAATATATGATCCGTTCTCATCCTGCTATTGAAGCTTCGCCAGATCGCAGATACAGTTATTGCAATACCAATTATGCTATGTTGGCTCTAATTGTAGAAAAGATCACAAAAATGTCGTTCCCAGATTATATGAGAGATAGTGTATTTACAGCTCTTGGAATGAAAAATAGCTATATTTTCAGCATTAAGGATACGGGAAACTATGTGCCATCTTATAATTACAATAGAGCCCCTTTTCCATTGGAGAAATTAGATTGTATCTATGGCGATAAAAATGTTTACAGCACGGTGAGGGACCTTTTATTATGGGATAAAGCCCTCTATGAAGGGAAATTTGTAAGCAAACAGACGATGGAAATGGCCTATCAGCCTTATAGTCATGAGAAAAGGGGACAGAAAAACTACGGATTAGGTTGGCATTTGTATATTAATCCTCCAGATCCGATTGTGGTTTACCATAACGGATGGTGGCATGGGAATAATGCAGTGTTTAAAAGATTGCTTAGCGATTCAGCCACCGTGATCATTTTAGGTAATAAATTCAATAAAAGTATCTGGTCAGCCGGTAAAATGAGTTCCGTATTTACAGGTACTCCAGACACTACCAGCTTGGAACAATAATAATTTATATTTAATAACGTTTTAATACTTCTGCGGGAATAAATCCCTGATAGGTAGCTAACTAACCGTTTTCCCCTATTTTTGCAGACTTCATTTTTAAACTAACAGACTAACTGTTTATGAACAATCTTTTGTTTTATGCTGTGCCAGCGATGGGTGTTGTAGGATTACTCTACACTTTAATTAAATTTAATTGGGTTTCAAAGCAAGATGCGGGAAATGAACGCATGAAGGAAATTAGTACTTATATAGCAGAAGGCGCAATGGCGTTCTTAAAAGCAGAGTATAAAATTCTTGGTTATTTCGTGGTGATCGTTTCGCTCTTATTGGGTATCATGGGATACACTGATAAGAATAGTCATTGGAGCATTGCACTAGCTTTTATTATGGGAGCTTTCTTTAGTGCATTAGCTGGATTTATTGGAATGAAAATTGCCACTAAAGCAAACGTTCGAACTGCACAAGCAGCAAGAACTAGTTTACGCCAGGCTTTGAAAGTTTCTTTTACAGGTGGCTCAGTAATGGGCATGGGTGTTGCGGGTTTAGCAGTGCTTGGATTGGGTACCCTTTTCATTATTTTGAAAACTGTATTCGCTCCTACTCAGGCTGTTGATAGCGAAGAAATGAAAAGAGCTATTGAGGTTTTAACGGGCTTCTCATTAGGGGCAGAAAGTATTGCATTGTTTGCACGTGTGGGTGGTGGAATTTATACAAAGGCGGCCGACGTAGGTGCTGACCTTGTAGGAAAAGTGGAAGCAGGTATTCCTGAAGATGATCCACGCAATCCTGCAACTATTGCAGATAACGTGGGCGATAATGTTGGAGATGTTGCTGGTATGGGTGCCGATTTATTTGGTAGCTATGTGGCAACTGTTCTGGCTACAATCGTATTAGGTAGAGAAGTTACTGGAATTGGTGGCGTTGCATTAGTTGATAACTACGGAGGCATGTCCCCCATTTTATTACCAATGCTAATTGCATCGATCGGAATTATTTTCTCAATCATCGCTACAACCTTCGTAAGAGTTAGTGATAATGTAGGTTTGAGTACACAAAAAGTTCAGAGCGCTTTGAATATGGGAAACTGGGGTTCTATTATAATGACTGCTATTGCATGTTATTTCTTAGTAAACTACCTGATGCCTGCTAATATGTTATTGCGTGGTTTTGAATTTACTCCTAATAAAATATTTGGAGCTATCCTTGTTGGTTTAACAGTAGGTACTTTAATGAGTATGATTACTGAATACTATACTGCAATGGGTAAGCGACCTGTGATGAGTATTATTCGTCAGTCTTCAACCGGTCACGCTACTAATATCATTGGTGGTTTAGCTGTTGGAATGGAAAGTACTTTATTACCAATTCTAGTATTAGCTGGTGGTATTTATGGTTCATATGCATGTGCTGGATTATACGGAGTAGCGATTGCTGCCGCAGGTATGATGGCTACAACTGCTATGCAATTAGCAATCGATGCATTCGGACCAATCGCAGATAATGCTGGTGGTATTGCTGAAATGAGTGAGTTACCAAAAGATGTGCGTGAAAAAACTGATATCCTTGATGCTGTTGGTAATACAACTGCAGCAACAGGAAAGGGTTTTGCAATTGCTTCTGCTGCTTTAACTGCATTAGCATTATTCGCTGCATTCGTTGGTATCGCTGGTATTAATGGTATTGATATTTACCATGCCGATGTATTGGCTGGTTTATTTGTGGGTGGAATGATTCCATTCATTTTCTCTTCATTAGCAATACGCGCTGTGGGTGAAGCTGCCATGGCAATGGTGGAAGAAGTTCGCCGCCAGTTCCGTACCATCCCTGGTATTATGGAAGGTACTGGTAAACCTGAATACGATAAATGTGTGGCAATCTCTACAGAAGCATCCTTGAAAAAAATGATGTTACCTGGTGCGATTGCAATTCTTTCTCCGATCATTATGGGTTTTATATTCGGACCCGAAGTGCTTGGTGGATTCCTTGCTGGTGCAACCGTTACAGGGGTATTGATGGGAATGTTCCAGAACAACGCTGGTGGTGCCTGGGATAATGCTAAGAAATCATTTGAAACTGGTGTTGAGATCAATGGTGTGGTATATTATAAAAAATCAGAACCACATAAAGCATCAGTTACTGGCGATACGGTAGGTGATCCTTTTAAAGATACATCTGGACCATCGATGAATATCTTGATCAAATTAATGTCGATCGTTTCTTTGGTTATTGCTCCTACCCTTGCTCAATTACACAAAACAAATGCAAGCTCTAAAATTTCTGAGAAGACTGTAGAAATCAAAATGACTGCAACAAATAATAGTAGTGATTCAACTAAAACATTTGTTGTAACTGCTGATAACGATAACATGAATGCTTTGATCGAAGCAGTTAAGAAAGATGGATTGGCTAAAGATGGTACTCTTTCTATCGAATTAAAAGATGGTAAATTGCATATCAATGGAAAAGAAGTTGATGCTGCAGCTGCTGAAAAATATGCACCATTCTTAAAAGGAAAAGAAAATTTCAATATTACTATTAACTCGAAAGAGTCGAAGAAATAGATAAGAGATAAAAGATAAGAGATAAAAGATAAAAGTGAAGAGATAAAAGTGAAGAGACATTCACTTAACTTATTCATACAAAAAGCTCGGCTAATTAGTCGAGCTTTTTTATTACCATAGGTTTCGTGGACACCAATCTCCATATTTATTACCCAGTAAAAATCCTATTAGAATTTCATGGGTTCCCTTACTCACTGTATTTAATTGAGAAGTTTGTATATCGTAGGAATAGCCCACGTTAATAGTATTATTGATATTCATCCCAACCATTGCTGCAAATCCATCCTGATATCGATACGATGCACCTACCCATAGTAGATCTTGGTATTGAAATTTTGCATTAACATCAAAACCAATGGGTAATGGATTGATATATCTTATTAATGCCGATGGAAGAAATGAAACATCATCGCTTAACTGAAAGCGATAACCAGCACTAAAAAACAAATGTGGCACCAATTTACCTTTATCAACATATACTGTATTGTCAGAAAAAGCAATTTGCTCTGGAACAATTTGTTGTGCACTCAACCCAATGAAATAATCACTACTATATAACCATAAACCGGCACTAATATCTGGTTTGAGTTTATTAATCAATCCACTACTACCCACTGCAGGATCTACATTGATTGTTCCAAAATTTAATTTACTCGCATCCAAACTCATATTAGTAAAACCTGCAGAAATACCTGCAGATAAATTAGTTGTTGAAGATAATCCTACATGATACGCATAGGTGCCATAAGCAGCAAAACGGTTGAGTGGACCAGTTCTATCATTGATCATTGTGAACCCGACGCCCGCGTGTGGATCGGGTGCTGTATAATCTCTCCAATAATTCGTACCTCTCGGATTTTGACCTTCTGCATGGAAAGTAGTAGCAGTCTCATTGTTATAATCAGCTTTATGCAATGGACCCTGAATAGTTATATAACTCGTTACTGGTGCATCTTGTAAACCAACCCATTGCATCCGATGGCTCAATTTCAAATCCCAATAGTTCTCAATTCCTGCAACTGCCGGATTTATGAGATAGTTATTCATGATATATTGGGTATAATATGGCCGTTGCTGCGCCATACTGAATAGTGATATAAAAACTAATTGTATAAAAAATATTCTCTTCAAAAACATAGTCTTTACTTAATAATTGTTACCGAACCATTAATTAATGCTCTTCCATTCTTCGGATTAATAATATAATAGTAGGTGCCTATTGGCAATGGACTACCATTAAATTTACCATCCCATTCTGAATTATAGCCAGTTGAACTGAAAACTTTTTGTCCGTATCTGTTAAAAATATCAATGGTGGCTCCTGGATATGACTCTAAATATAGAATTTTCCAAGTATCATTAATGCCATCTCCATTTGGTGAAAATGCATTTGGAACCAAGGGCGCAAATAATACTTTTATGAAAATCGTATCTGTAACAGCACAATTTCCCAGTCCGGTAAGTGTAAGTTTATAAGTTATATCCGTCTTAGGAACAGAAATAGGAATAGCGGCAGTATCGTTATTTAAATAATCAGAAGGTGTCCATAAATATTGTAAACCTCGCCCAAAAACAAATTGTGGAATAATCGAAATTTGTCCGTTTTCTAATACTACTTTCGATGGCCCCAATTTCAATACAGGATAAGGTTGTACGGAAATAATTTTACTTGCTGTGTCACTCACGCAACCCTGCAAATTATAGATGAATAGGCTCACAGTAAAACTTCCTGAATCGCTATAATTCTTTGTTGGATTTTGTAAAATATCACTAGTGCCATTACCAAAATCCCAATGCCATGCATTTACGGTACTAGATATACCATTACTATGATCGGCAAATACAATTTGATTATTGATACAAATAGTATCGGCAGAATTGCTAAAATTGGCTTTGGGTTGAGGATAGATATTTGAGAATTGTAGAGATAAAGAATCAATACAACCATCCTGACTAGTTATTTTCAAATTAACCGGATAAGCCCCTATAGCTGAATAACGGTGCTTACCATCTTTCAATAACCAAGCAGAAGCATTGTTAGGATCTCCAAAATTCCAATAATAACTAAACAACGATTCTGTTCCATCAGGAATACTTGAACTATTCATAAAATTAGCCATGCCATCTGGTAAACAAACAATGGCAGGTATGGCAAATTGTACTCTAGGGAGATAATTTATTTTAAGGGTTTTAGTATTAGTTACACTGATGCATCCACTATCCGTGATTACTTTTAAACTTACTTGATAACTATTGGCAGTAGCATATTGGTAATTAAAAACAGTATCTGTTTTTTTATCAATCGTAACACCTAAACCAAAATCCCAAATACGTTGGGTAATTTTGCTATAGTTAGCAATGGAACTATCCTTGAATAAAAAATTATTCTTTTCACATAGAGGCGCTGTAATATTCCATTTAGCTTCTGGCGATGGCCATACTGTAATTGTCTGACTGATTGAATCTCTGCAACCCTTATCGGAAATGGTTAGGTAGTTAATTTTAAAGGGACCACCAACACCAGTTATGCTCGGGTCAAACGATCCTGTCAAAGAATTTTTGATCCCTAAGCCAGTATAGATCGGACTACCCGCTGCATTAGGAATACGGTTATCAAAGCTTGCTTCTTGAATTAACCTCGGACTAGCATCTAAACAAATACTAGGGATTGTACTAAAAGCTACTTTAGGACTTTGTAAAACAGTAATCGTTTTTTCGATTGATTTATGACAAGATGAATTAGCATCCCCAGAAAAAGCATCTAAACGAATGGTATAATTTTTTGATGCAGGAGATTGGAAGTTTGGATAGATATGACTATAGATAGAATCGAAATAAGGTGTTTCAATGGACGACTTTTTGGTAAGATCATTCGTGTCCCAATAAATATCAATCCTAGTTACATTTCCAAAATCTAACATGGCAGATTTATTTCTGATGCTCACTTGAAGATTACTACAAAGTGCGCTATTATTCAATACCACAAAATCAGGATTAGGATTACTCCCATTTACAGTGAATGATTGTGAAAAATTTGTAACGCAACCATAGATCGAAGTAACTTTTTCAGAGACTGTATAATTCGCAGGTTTAGTATATTTTACTTTCGGATTCTTTGCTGTAAAATCACCTACTGTTATAGGCACTGGTGCAGGTGTAACTGCGGGACTAGCTGCATTGAAATTCCAGAGATAAGTGAAATTATTAGTATTGTCTGAGATCTTGGTACTATCCTTAAATTGAGTAACCGCATCATTCTGACAAACTTCTGGAAGAATAAAACCAACTTCAGGGAGTGGCCGAATATGAATTGTTTTGATAAAAGCGGTGCTTACACAACCCGTATTAGTCTCAACTACCAAACTAATTTTATAGACCCCTGTATCAGCATACGTAACTGATCTAAATTGATTAGTTGTGAGCGTATCTTTAAAGCCATTCCCATAATCCCAATACCATTTTACAATAGATCCAATATTGGCAACCGATGAGAGATCAGTGATCTTGATAGTTTGATTTAAACAACTATCACTCACACTAAATTGCGATATGGGTAGGTCGGAATAGGACTTTACAATTGTTGTATCACCAGCACAGCCATAATTATTTATCGGCCGATATCGAATATTAAAGATCCCGCTAGTCAAATATTTTTTGACTGGGTTAAATGCGATAGTAGCTGTATTATCCCCAAAATCCCAAAGAGCCGATTCAATAAAGGATTCTCCATTTGGTAGGGAAGCATCGAAAAAATGAACAGAATCCGTAATACATCCACTATTATTTGTAGTGAAATTAGCCGAAGGTAAATCCATCACTTTTACAGGAATCGTATACAATTGTTCGGTACTACCACAACCATCTGGTGTTGTAGAAGTTGTATACATTTTGATAGTATCACGGATGGCGGCAGTATTGGAATGCGAAAATTTATAGGATTGTTGGGGACTAAAATAATAGGCTGTTTGATTGTTTAAAGTAACAACACTATCCCAGACAACTGAAGAAGGTGTTACTGTAACATTCGGAAGAATATTTGGAGCTGTACTAAAATCCCATTTAATAGAACTAGGTATAAAGTTTAGCGGAATAGAAAACTGAAAAGGCATGTTTATACAGGATATTGCCGAATCAATTCTTTTGTAAGGATTTTGGAATGCGCCTGTTTGAGAAAAATCTTTCACACTAGTTCCTGCATTATATCCATAACTCTCTACATTTCCTAACCCATAAGCAATGGCAATAAAACCTGAATCAGCAGACAGTGTTGAAATTGGATTTGTGGCAACAGCACTCGTAATCTCTTCTTGTAAATAAGAATAAACTGTATTCGGAATAGCAATAAAATTGCTTTGGGGTTTAATCCCATTTATTTTAAAACTACCAATGGAACTATTTGTAATGATAATATTTAAATAGCTATTAGTTATACTGCTTTGATTTGCCGGAACCCAGTTTTTACTTGCAGAAAATACGGTGATATTATTGATAGTTTGTTCAATTGGATTTATTACGATCATTTCGGGATCACCAATAGTGGCACCGGATTGGCATTGCATTGTTGACATAAATTGTACTACAGAAATGGGCTTATCTGATTTGAGGGCCGTTGGATTTCCGGTTGTATATTCAAAATACCCTCCTGTTGGATTCAATCCCGTTAAAGTTGTGGTGATGCTATTTTCAGTTTTTGTTACTATCGTAGTTAGATCATTCACATAAACCCGAATAATATCAGATACCCTTGTTTTAAATGGTGCAGTTAAAAAATTCACACCCCAAGACCCTACCGGAAATAATTGTTGGTATAAATTATCGCCACTACTTGCATTTGAACAACCAAAAGCACTCCAGGTAGTGCTCGAAAAAACAGCAATCTTTTTACAAGTAGTTCCTGAAGTAGCGATCGATCTAATTTTTGTTCCTGAAATATCTGCTAGCGATGCAAATTGAAGCTGGTAAACATCGCCGGGGTTAGGAAGGGTTATATTGTATGCTGTTCCTGCTACTTTTAAACCATTTTTGCTGTTAACGGAAGGGGTTATTTCAATTTGAGTATTCGCCTCAGCAGCCACAACAGAAATGGCACCATTGCTTTTATTTGATGTGGTTTCACATTTATAACTAGGTACGATATATTCTTTTCCCCAAACATTAGAAGGCAAAACCAATGTGGCTCCTGATCTAGCACTTTTAATAATATGTGCGTAGACTGCCACATTATTATCAGATATGACATGAATGGCAGCATTGCTTGAAATACCATCGTCTTGAGAAAGATAAACAGGGGTACTTGACGCATCTGAACCCGTTACGTTGCCAATAAACTTACGTACCACCGAATTTGCGGTTAAACTAAATGGAATTACCTGATTACCTACTGTTATTTGTCCAGTTGCATTTACATTAGAAGTAATATAAATTCCCATAACCGAACCAGAAGTACCATTCCCATCAATATGTGCTGGATAGGTGATCCAAAAGTCCTTCCCCTTATTTGAATAGTCTTGCCCTAATCCCTCTAGGTGTCCCAACAGCAACACAATACAAAATAATATTAAGGATTTCTTCATTTTGTGGGATAGTAGAGTAGTAATGATTTATACGTAAACTATAATGATGTTCTAAAGTTAAGTTATATGCTTATAGACTCTTTTAAAAGAGCCTTAAATAATGGATTAATTACTTGATATTACAGATTTTGAACCAGCCCCATTGCAAAATAATAAATCTAAAATGCAGAGATTAGGTTTGAAACCTATTCTATCCTCAAAAACCTGTTGGTACTTAACCAAATCTTTGACTTGATCATAGTCCTTTGGTTTAAATAGATTTCTTGCATCAAAACAGTTACGCCCAACTTCAGGTTCATAGCAATCGGTGCGCTCAAACTGAGCCGCAAATTTCAATCGTTTTTTCACCCATTCAATAGTTTCCCAATTTAGATCGATCAGGTAAGTTGGTCGAGCGTCGAAAAGCAAATGAAGACTTTCTTCA
>CAIJLK010000290.1 GCA_903821465.1 uncultured Bacteroidota bacterium
ATCGAACTGAAGCCAACTGCTTTGGTTCTTTTTTACAATGTAGGCGCTAGTTAATCCCGCAAACATCATCACAATTCCACCAATAGCAGCCCACATCAAAAATTTGTGGGGGTGAATTCTTTGAGGCACATTTCTTGGAACTGTTGTAGTCATCTCACTTTTCAATTTATTCAACTAAGTTTTAAATCAATGTATTTTATCTGCCAATAAAGCCAACAATACAATTGGCAAATAGATATAGCTACTAAACATTACCCTTCTTGCTGCTTTCACATCCATTTGCTGATACAACCTTAAACTTTGAACAACCATAAACAAGTTACATACGATTACGATATACATACTTGTCTGACCAGTTAATCCAAAATAATGTGGCAATATCCCAACTGGTATCATCAATACCGAATACATCACTGCTTGCAAGGCTGTGAATTTAGTAGGTCCTTTATCAGTTGGTAGCAATTTGAATCCCACTTTGCTATAATCATTGTGAGCCACCCAGGCAATTGCCCAAAAATGAGGGAACTGCCAAAGAAATTGTATACCAAATAATATCCAACCACCTGTTGCAAAATCATCGTTTCCCGCTACCCAACCAATTAAACAAGGAAATGCACCAGGAAAAGCGCCAACTAATACTGCAATTGAATTTATCTTTTTCAATGGCGTATAAATAAACGCATACAGGAATAAACTAAAAGCCGATAAAAGAGCTGCCGACAAATTAAAATAGTACCACATCATCCCACATCCAACTATACCAGCAATCACAGCAAAAACATATGCTTCTTGTTGCGACATTCTTCCTGCTGCCACTGGTCTGCTACTAGTGCGCTTCATCTGCGCATCGGTATCTTTTTCAACTGCCTGATTGATGGCGTTTGCACTTCCCGTAACTAACATTCCTGCAATAGTTAAGAGAATAATCATGCCCCAATCGAAATCTACTATTTTGGTAGCCAACAAATAACAGATCACGCAGGAGAACACCACCATAAAACTCAATGAGAATTTTATTAGCTGATAATAATCTTTCGCTTTAGCAGCCAAAGAAAATTTTAGTGTACTACTGTTTTTGGTACCTGTCATTTTAATTAAAGATTATCAGACCCTACTAATCATCCGCACTTTCTATCTGATGATCATTTTTAAAAACAATGCTCCCGAGCCGATCGGGAGCATTGAGCATTTTTTCCCATACCATCCTGATCTGTCAGGTATGTTTTATTTTTTAGTGTTCTACACTTTCATCTGCACCTACCGGAGTAGTTTGCGGAATAAAGTCAACCCCATCCTTACCATAATCATAAGGCCAACGGTAAACCTCTGGAATTTCATCAGGCCAGTTTCCATGTCCCGGATGAATTGGTGTAGTCCACTCTAATGTATTTGCTTCCCAAGGATTTTGAGTAGTTACTTTTCTTCCTTTGAAAATTGAATAGAAGAAGTTGAACAAGAACAAGAACTGAGCTGCGAATACAATCATCGCAACTAAGCTGATGAACTGATTCAAGTCTTGGAATTGTTTGAAGCTTTCCCAGATGCTATAATCGTAATAACGACGTGGCATACCTGCTAAACCTTCGTAGTGCATTGGCCAGAAGATCATGTAAGCACCTGCAATTGTTACCCAGAAATGGACATAAGCTAAAGTGTTGTTCATGAATCTGCCATACATTTTAGGGAACCAGTGGTAGATCCCTGCGAACATCCCAAACATAGATGCAACACCCATTACAATATGGAAGTGTGCAATTACAAAATAGGTATCGTGCAAGTGAATATCTAAAGCAGAGTTTCCTAACCAGATACCAGTTAAACCTCCAGAAATAAATAAGCTCACAAATCCGATAGCGAAGAGCATACCTGGCGTGAAGCGAATATTACCTCTCCATAAAGTAGTTAACCAGTTAAATACTTTGATAGCAGATGGAACCGCGATCAATAAAGTCAATAACACGAATACAGATCCTAAGAGTGGATTCAATCCGGTTACGAACATATGGTGTGCCCAAACCAAGAATGCAAGAATTGCAATTGCAAATAAAGATCCAATCATGGCCATATAACCAAAGATGGG
>CAIJLK010000291.1 GCA_903821465.1 uncultured Bacteroidota bacterium
AGTGAGGAGTGAGGAGTGATAAAAAAGCAAAGGCCCATCGAAAGACGGGCCTTTGCTTTTTTATAATTATAATTTTATTTTTTAGTGATCTTACTGTTCACATAATCGGCCATTGCTTTTGCGCCCGCCTTTTCTTTCTTACCTGCTAATCCTTTCAGGATCATATTGTTGATATAAGGATCTGTTTGAACTTTAATTTGTGCCGGAATTTCATCTCTGAACTTCACGATTTCATCTACACCTTGTTCAAATTTTTGTTGATTGGTAATCTTAGCTAAGAACTCCGCCAATGAACTCACTGAACTAAATTTCTCCTGAGATAAAGGCATGCTTTTGAAATTATTCAAGATATAATCATATGCAGATTCATCACCAAACGCGATGATCACATTCGAAATTGCAGCGGTTAGTCTTCCTTTTGCTGGTTGCTTAGCAAGATCCAAAGCCAATTTATAAGCAGCTACACTGTCAACTGTTGATAATGCCATTAAGCCGGCTCCTGCTACTGAATAAGACGAATCGTTACTTGCCGCTATATAAAGATCCTTATAGGCTTTGCTTGTTGATTTCACCAATAGATCTATCGCATCAGCTCTAACCAATCTCTTCGGATCGTTCTTTGCAATAACTGCAATTTTGGTATAAGTTGCTTCATCAATTTTAGCAATAGCCAATCCTTGTATTGCTTTTGCACGAATGCGATCGTATGGATCGCTTAATGCTTTTACATGCAATTGATAAGCGCTTGGATCACTAAATTTCTTCGACGCAAAATCCAATGCCTCTCTTCTGTCTAAATATTTTCCTGCATAGTTATACTGATGAATAAATTCTGCTAAAGTTTTATTGTCTCTTTTATCTGACAGAATAACTTTATCGCCATCAACATTAATTAAATCTGGCTTGGTTGCTGCTGCAAATGAAAATGTATCTGATTTGCTATTTGCCCAAACCTGATGTCTAGTTTTTTGTGCACCATAATAAATATCAATGGCAATAGGTAATTTGAAGATCTTATCACCTGTTTGTGTTTGTTTCACATAAACACTGGCAGTATGAGCTGCAGAATCGTAGGCATAGTTGATCTCTAATTTAGGGTGCCCGCTTCCGAAATACCATTGGTTGAAAAACCAGTTAAGATCTTTTCCTGAAACTTCTTCAAATGCTAAACGCAATTTGTGTGCGCTACCATTTCCGAATTTATTAGTGGTTAGATATTTATTCAATGCTGCGAAGAATGCTTTATCACCCACATAATTTCGTAACATATGTAAGATGCGCCCACCTTTCTGATAGCTTACTTGATCAAAGACATCTTCTTTATCATGATAATAAAAACGAACCAGATCCTTTGCGCCGCTTCCACTTCCTAAATAGCTCTGCATTTCTTTGAATTGCTCAAAACCAGCCGCATCAGCACCGTATTTGTATTCTTCCCATAACAATTGACTATAATCAGCGAAACTTTCATTCACAGTAATATTGCTCCAGCTCTCTGCAGTTACATAATCACCAAACCATTGGTGAAACAATTCATGCGCAATGGTACTTTCCCAATTGTTTTCATCAACTAGCTGACGAGCATCTTGTTGAGCGGACTCCTGATGTAATGTAGCAGTAGTATTTTCCATCGCGCCACTAACAAATTCTCTACCAACTAACTGACTATATTTATTCCAAGGGTATTCAATTCCAGTAACTTTTTCAGAAAAGAACTGCATCATTTCTGGGGTTAATCCAAAAATTTTGCGTGCAACTTTTTCATAATCCTTTTCTACATAATAATTCACTTCCTTTCCTTTATAGGTATCCTTCACTACAGCAAAATCGCCAACGCCAATAAAGAACAAATAAGGAGAATGCGGTAATTCCATTTTCCAACTATCCGTTCTAGTGCCATCCCCATTTTTTACTTGTGCTACTAGTTTACCATTTGAAAGGGTAACATATTTTGCAGGCACGGTAAGATTAAACTCATCGGTGCATTTCTGATTCGGACGATCAATGGTAGGAACCCATACTGATGTTCCTTCGGTTTCACCCTGGGTCCATATTTGAATAGGTTTCTTTTTATCCTCACCAGTAGGATTAATAAAGTACAAGCCCTTTGCATCGGTTATCGCTGCACTGCCTTCTGTTTTGAATTCATTGGGTTTTGCAGTGTAATCGATATAGATGGTATATTTTTCATCCTTTTGATAGGTCTTATTCAGTTTGATGGTTAGGAATAAACTATCATAGCTATAGGAAAGCTTGGTGTTTTTTCCAGCTCCAACTAATTCTACTGTATGGATATTCATTCCTTTTGCATCTAACTGTAAAGAATCGGTAGCATAGAAATGAGGTTTCAGCGTGATCCAGACCTTGCCATTCAAGTATGACTTACTGTAGTCGAAGCGTGCATCCAGTTTCGTATGCACTAGGTCGTTGATTTTTATTGGGGTTTCGCGGTACACTTTTTTCCAGCTATCGTTATTACTGGGTTGAGCCATCGATCCCAAAGCCAGAAAAAGGCCAAGGATTGTCATGATTTTATTCATATATAAGTTTTTATCTAATAGTAAAGATAATAGTTCGTAGGGTTTGAGCGTTAATAATTCAGTGAAAGGTAAAATCGAAATGAATTTTGCCCAAAAATGAAGGATAAGTGTGAGTTGATAAATTAAACTAATTTTGCTAAAAAGCAGACCTATGCGCTTAATTGCCCCATTCTTTAAAACGCTAATGCTATTCGCAGGTATTTGCCTGGCGATGGGGGCAGCTGCGCAGAAAACGAATTTTTTATTTATTCAATCTGAGCCCAAGATCCCGTTTACGGTGCAAATAGGGGATAAGACCTTTCATTCTAATACAAGTGGCTACCTTAAGATTCCTAGCCTTCCAGTGAGTGATTATACTTTATTGGTTTCTTTTCCAATGAATCAATTCTCGAGTCAGACTTATTTAGTGGAACTCAAGGATAAGGACCGAGGATTTTGGTTAAAGCAGGATCTCGATAATTCTTTAGTGCTGAAAGATCAAGTTTCTTTAGCCCTTATAAGAAATGCTGTAGGGAATGATTTCGGGAAGATCAATTATGATAATAAATCCAACCGAACAGTGGTGGACAGTATTTCTACCAACGCTAAAGGAGAGCGCATTAAAATCAATAATCCCAATTTGGGACATGGCACTTCTGTTACATATACAGCGCCGCCAAAATTAGGTCCCCCCGCCACCAGTGTTACCAAGACCTATGAAAAAGTGGGAGTGAACGGTATTAATCAGGCTTATGCTGTTTTGAATGGGTCTAAATTAGACACGATTTTTATATTTATACCAGCCTTGGATGATACAAAAGACATTCCAACTCCTGTAAAAAAACGCACAAAAGAGGCCAATCAGAAAGAAGATGAGAGTATGTCTCCGAATTTCGACCTCCCCATGCCGTCTAATGCCATTGTTCCGAAGAAGGCAAAAACTTCCCATAAATAATTTCCCATGCAGCGCTATTTTCTGGAACTGGCTTATAAGGGAACGGCGTATAGTGGATTTCAAATACAAGATACCGGGGCAACCATACAGTCAGCCTTAACAGGCGCCCTCAGCACCATTTTTAGAACGGAATTTCAATTAACGGGTTCGTCTAGAACCGATGCTGGTGTGCATGCAGCACAGAACTATTTTCATTTCGATACCGATTTCGACATAACAGATAAGCATATCTATAACCTGAATGCAGTATTGCCAAAAGATATTGCGGTAAAGCAGATAAGCAGGGTGAAGCCTGATGCACATTGTAGGTTTGATGCGCTCTCAAGGAGTTATTGCTATAGTATTTACCGATTCAAAGACCCTTTCTTAACAGATACGGCCTGGTTATATCCCTTTGCGATAGATCGTGCTGTGTTAGATCAGGTGGCGGCAATCATTATGCAGTATACCGATTTTACTAGTTTCTCCAAACGGAATACACAGGTCAAGACCTTTAACTGTAGCATTGAGCTATCGCATTGGATAGCGCGCGATGGTCTATTATTATATGAAGTAAAATCCAATAGATTCTTAAGAGGAATGATTCGCGGTTTGGTAGCAACGATGCTTAAAGTGGCAAGAGGAAGTATATCCGTTCAGGATTTTAGAAATATTATTGAAGCGAAGGATTGTTCCATGGCCGATTTTTCAGCTCCAGCCCATGGTTTATGTTTAACCAAAGTAGCATTTCCTGCACCCATTTTTATTTAATTGAAATTATTTTTTTGCTATAACTACCGCTATCATTGGTTTTCGGGAATTAACAAATGATTTAGAGCAAAAAAGATTTGCTAGGAAACATCTCACCCCTATCTTTGCACCCCGCAATTGAAAAACGGCGGCGCTCTTTGCAAACTGATTCGAAAAACAAGACTGAAATTTATAAATAATTGTAAATCAATTTTGTTAGTTACAAAGGAGTCTGTATATTTGCAACCCGCTAGGAAAAAGCGGAAAAAGTTCTTAAAAAAATAACACGATAAAGTTGGTCAAGGCCTTTAAAAAGTTTTGGTCATAATAATAGGAAGAGTTACTTTTGCAGCCCGATAAAAAGGGGGCTTTAGTGATGA
>CAIJLK010000292.1 GCA_903821465.1 uncultured Bacteroidota bacterium
ACAAAACCTTCAAAAATAATTTCAGGGTATTGTTCTAATTCATCTTGCCATTCATCTGTAATCCTATTGCCACAAATAAAAATTCTATATTCAAAATTTCTTTTGGCCAATCTGGGTAAAAGTTCATGTATAATAATGCGAAGTGCATCCGTATTGGGGATATAGTCTAACGTTCCATTGAACAAAAAAAGTTTTGTATTTTCTTTTAAGGAATGTTTTTCGATGATTGATTTTCTACAAAGGGATCGTTCAATATTATTAGGGATATCACTATTATCTATGCCATAAAAAAGGGTACTGCATTTAGATGTATCAATTTTCCAGTCATTTATTGCGAAATGATAATCTGTACTGGCTGTAAACCATAGATGATCAGCTTTTTTACAAACCCACTTTTCATAACTAAGATAGACCCACCACCAGATCTTTTGCATATCACGGAACCTGTGTGCCTCGATATTATGCATCCGGATGATTAATTTTTTTTTTGAAAAAAAACGCAGTATAACCCCAAGGAATCCAAAATAGGAATGTTCAATGATGATATAATCGACTTTATTTTTTTTTATCAATTTCAGTAATCGGAAAATATAAATTAAATTCAAGTCACCTCCCCAATGATTAAATAGAAATGGGTATACCTGATAATTTGTTTTTTTGTCCGGTTTATTATCTTTCGAAACCGCCAGTATAATGGAGGCATGCGGCGACAAATGATCATAAAAATCTACCACGCATTTTTGACCACCCATTAATGGTGGAAAAACGCGATAGGAGACTAGACTTAAAACAGATGGACTGTTCATTATGCTGTTTTTTCCACAGTTTTATCTTTTTTAAAATTACCAGCTACAGCTGATATCAATAAAATCCATATTAAGACAGAGGAAAAAGTAGCGGCTTTGTTACTTTCGTAATAAGATGCTGGCTTAAATTCAAAACGAATCAGGTGCTTTCCTGATGGAATAGCAAGACCTCTTAACACATAGTTTGTTTGAATGATGGTAGATTCTTTGTCATCAATATATGCCTTCCAACCTCTGTTATAATAGATCTCGCTAAATACCGCAAATTGGTTGTTATTTGAGGAGGATTCGTATTGAATCAAATCGTTCTCATTTTTAATTAACCGAATAGATGCAGTAGAATCAGCAACAGGTTCAAATGCGATATCTTTTTTAGATTCAGCATCAATTATAGCAGTATCTTTTGGATTGAACTGATCCATTGCTTTCATAATATTTAAAGGACTATTTTGAAAGTTCAAATGTTTCACAAACCAAACATTGCCCAATGCCTGTGGATTTATTTGTAAAGCCTGTTGTCCGTTTTGTGGGTTTTGAACAATTACATATTTCATATTCAGCATATCCAATACTTGTGTATTAATGGGCTGTTTACGTAATTGAAAATTCAATAAATCTTCTATGATACTCAATTTAACTGGGCTATATCCTCCAATGTCACGATGATGATATGCAGTTGTTGCATCATTAAAATAATCTACTGTGGTATTCAAAACACGGGGGTGAGTGGAGTCTTTTAAAATCTCGAGATCAACCGTAGTGGTTTTGAAATTGGATTCATTATATAATTCTACTTCCTGGAAATTGTTTTCATTCAAATATCTTTTTCCTATAAAAAGAATATCTAGAGAACTGATTAAAACCAATCCAAATAAAACAATATTGATTTTTAGTTTATTTTTTGCGTAAAGCCATAATAAAATAAATGAAGCACCACAGAGAACTATACTTCTTAATAAATCCTTTGCAAACAATTCTCTTCTGTCGTCTAAAAGTGCATTGAAAAACGCAGAAACATCTTCCTGACTTCCTTTGAAAATTTGCCCTAAATAACTTTTTAAGTTATTATCATTGGCACTTGTATAACTAAAAGTAAAATAGAAAAGTGCTAATAAAATAAAAACACCTCCTGTGATATAACCAGCTAATTTCAATTTTTCAAATAACCTCTTTTTATCATTATCCAAATACAGGAACTCCTGTAATGCCATGATTCCTAATAATGGGAATAATAGTTGTGGCAAGATAAGAATGATACTAGGAGCCCTAAACTTATTATAAAGTGGAAGATGATTGAACACGAAATTATTTAATACCGAAAAGTTACTTCCCCAACTGAACAAGATAGCTATGACAGTAACTGCTAAAATCCACCACCGATGCCAGTTTTTTAGGTAAACTACCCCAAAAATAAATAAGAAGCAAATTACAGCACCCAAATATACAGGCCCGGATGTCATTGGCTGAGGTCCCCAATAAGTACTCATAGAACTTGCAAATTGGGCCGCCTGTTCTTCTGGAATACCTTTATCTATCGCCTTTTTTGCTATATGTGATTCAGCTGTAAGTTCTCCTCCACTGCTACCTCCATAAATGCCTGGAACTAAAAAGCTAAAAGTTTCCGATAATCCATAACTCCCATAATAAAACGCATATTTGGTGCTGAGTCCTGATGTCTTTTTAGTAATACTTGTTTTTAATGAAGTGGTATCTAAACTACTTCCACCGCGCATAGTAGCTTTTGAGAAATCATTAGTGGTAGCAAGGTTAACCAGATTTGAACAAGCTCCCAAAAGGCCACCAAGTAAAGCCAAAGAAAGTGCAACAAATAAATGTTTATATTCTTTTAATTTAACCCATTGTATAATAAAAGCAATTGTCATTACAATGCCCATTATTAAAAAATAATAAGTTACCTGCAAATGGTTCATACCCACTAATAGACCGCTAAAAATGGCAGTTAAAGACAATCCCCACCAATATTTTTTATGATAAATCAGCCAGATAGAAGCCAAGAGAGCAGGTAAATAGCCCATTGCCTGCATTTTTGTATCATGACCAACTGCCACAATAATAGGACTATAACTTGCAAATGCATATGCAATCCCCCCCATGATACCAAGCCAATAATTGACACCGATAACTTGCGATAGGAAATAAAAACCAATACATAAAAGGAAGAAATAACCAATGGGTTTCGGCAAACCCATCATAAATATATTATGCAAATAGATGATGGAAACCGGATTGTTTGATTCCATAGCTATTTGATAAGCAGGCATGCCACCAAATAGGTTATTATTCCATAATGGAAAGTGCCCATTTTTTTCTTTAAACTGCATTAAGTCTTGTGCCATCCCTTTCCAGTGTGTAACATCTGACTGCGTTAATACCTTACCCTCTAGAGCAGGCTTACAATAAATAACAGATACTAAAACAAAGATGGCCACAGCAATTGCGTGGGGTAATAATGACTTCCATTGGAACTTCTTCATAATGCTATTTTATGCGATTCGCAAATTAATGCTATTTTGAACGAAATTTTTTATGCGGAAACTTTTATTTCTTAATCGACTGGCCCTGATCTGCAATATCCTATTTATTGCCTGCCTAGTATTACAAAGAACCAAGGATATTATATCTAGTCAGGATCTAAAAGGACTCATAGTTATACTAGGCTGGTTAATAGCACCCTATTTAAATCTAGCAGTAAACCTTTGGGCAGGTATTTTGTTAACTAAAAAACAACCGACAGGGGTAGCCCGATGGTTGCTTGTTACGAATCTGTTATTTTTTATATTTCAAATATTTTACCACTTTATACTGGCCTAATGATTCATCAAATACTGAAAGACAAACCCACTAAACTTTTTATTAGTATTGCTGCCTTTTTTGCTGCCAATGCTTTGATCGCAGAATGTATTGGAGGCAAAATATTTTCACTTGAAAAAGTTTTTGGGCTAGCTCCCTCTAACTTCAGCATTTTTGGTCAGTCTGGATTGTCTTTTAACCTTACCTGTGGCGTTATCTTATGGCCATTGGAATTTATCATCACAGATATTGTGAATGAGTATTATGGACCAAAAGCAGTTCGCAGAATTAGTTTTACTGCCGTGGCACTGATTGCTTATGCATTTGTGATGTTTTATTTAGCGATGAAAATTCCACCTGCTGATTTCTGGGTGGCATCAAAAAAAGAGGCAGGTATTCAAGACATGCAAGTGGCATTTACGGGAGTATTTGGGCAGGGAATGTGGATCATTCTAGGAAGTTTAGTTGCATTTTTAATAAGCCAGATTGTAGACGTTACTGTATTTCACAAGATCAAAAAGATCACGGGAGAAAAATGGATCTGGCTTCGTGCAACCGGCTCTACCGTTGTGTCTCAGCTTGTTGATAGTTTTGTGGTGCTCTTTATAGCATTCAAAATTGGAAATGGCTGGAGCTGGCAATTAGTGCTTGCTATTTGCCTTGTTAATTATACCTATAAATTCACAATGGCAATCATTCTCACTCCAATGATCTACCTAATAGAAAAAAGAATTGAGTTGTATCTTGGGCACGATACAGCTAGGCAAATGAAGGAGGCTGCAATGGGTAAGTCGGAAGAGATCTAGTGAATATTACAGAGAGTTATATTGCTTTCCGTTGAAACAATCTTTTTGTTTGAGCATAGTCACAACTACTTTATCAATAGGTAATGAAACGCTATTTTCTGTAAGGTCTTTCCACTGAATCCATCTGAAAACTTCCGCTTCCTTAGTAGGGTCTGCCACTTGTTCTGCTGTAAAGTCGAACGGCTTCACCTTACTTGCAATATGTATGGGCTCATTAGGAAGAACACGATAATAAATGGAAACTATTTGATCCTTATTATTAAAGGCAGAAATTTGAAAAAAGTCGGTAGTGTAAAAATGTTCTCCCACAGTCACGTCCAATCCTGTCTCTTCCATAAATTCCCTTTTCAGGCAATCGCGAGTTCCTTCTCCAATTTCTAGTCCGCCTCCTGGTAATTTGGTGAAATAATTTCCTCTTATAAACTCATCGCTGACCAATAATCGGTGTTGATCGTCGATTAAGATTCCATAAACTCTAATGTTGAACATAGCCATATTAAAACCATTTTTTCTTCATAAAATACCAGCTAATTACAGCTGAAACCAGTAATGATAGGATAATTGGAATGTAAAAGGCGAAAGGTGATTCTTCGTATGGGATTTTGACGTTCATACCATAAATACCAGCAACTAGGGCAGGCAAAGAGAGTATAATTGTAATTGAAGTTAAGCGTTTCATCACACTATTCAAGTTATTACTGATAACACTTGCAAATGCATCGAGGGTACTGGTAAGTATATTGGTGTAAATATTTGCCATTTCAAGGGCCTGACTAGTATCAACAACCAAATCACTTAGGAACTCTCTTTCTTCTTCATTCAAAGCAAGGAAATTGGTTCTTTCAAGTTTAATCATCAACATCTCATTGCTACGAAGAGAAGTGATGAAATAAACTAAACTCTTTTGTATCCGCATTAAATTCAACAGATCGGTATTACTATTACTTTGGTATAAACTGGTTTCGTATTGGTTACGGCGATGATTGATTTCTTTGAGAAACTCCATGAAGTTTTGAACTACTTTTTCAAAAATTTTAAGCAGCATCATGTTTCGTTTGTCGGGCTGACTTTTCTGAAAACTATTCAAAAATTTCTTAATAGCTCCATTATCAAAGCTGTTAACTGTTACAATCTGATTATGTGTTAAGATGATACAGATAGGAATGGTGATATAGAATGCATCACTATCATTGAAGGAATTGTTTTCTGTAGGTGTTTTGATAACTAGAAATTTTACATTATCCTCCATTTCGTATCGCGGGCGTTCATCGATATCCAATGAGTCGCGTAAAAATTCAATGGGAATTTCAAAGTCTTCGCTTAATTCAAGAAATTCTTCCTCTTTAAAAGGTGGGACTACGTTTACCCAAACTTCCATATCAGGCCGGTCAATTTCAACTGTCTTGCCGTCTATATTCTTGAAGTATTGAATCATACTGATTTTATCAAATAGGCATTAAAAAAATCGATGGATTGTAAATTTAATGATTCAAATGATACTACTATATTAATCTTCTAGTTCAATTTCACCACTAAATACAAAATCTGCGGGTCCGCATAACCAGATATTCTCAAATCTATTCTCATCTAATTTGTCGAACTCTACTGCCAAATGCCCACCCTTGGTCTGAACTTCAATTCTGTTGAATCCGTTTTCATTATGCGCAAACACAAGTGCTGCGGCCGTTACACCAGTTCCACAACTATATGTTTCATCTTCTACACCTCTTTCATAAGTGCGAACAATGATGTTTTTATCAGTTGGTTCAACAAAATTTACATTGATGCCTTTTTCTTCAAATTGTTTGCTATACCTAATAGCCCTTCCATCTGCCACTACATCCAATTTATTGACATGAGTAACCTGTTTTACATAATGCGGCGAGCCAGTATCTAAGATCGAGTCACTATGCAAATTGTTAATGCTGGTAACATCTTTCATTTTAAGGTGAATCCAACCTTGGTTGCCCATTTCGGCCAAATGTTCTCCATCTGTTGCAATAAACTTATATCGATCTGTACGAATGCCTTGATCAAAAGCAAATTTGGTTAAACATCTACCCCCATTGCCACACATAGAACCAAGTCTACCATCAGCATTATAATAGACCATTTCAAAATCGTAGCCTTCTATTTTATTCAAAAGCATCAATCCATCAGCACCAATTCCAAATCTTCTATTGCAGATAAAATGAACCTGCTGTTCAGTCAATTGAATTTTACCATCACGGTTATCCATGATCACAAAATCATTTCCAGTTCCTTGATATTTATAAAAGTGATATTTCATTAAGTTTCTTTCTGTTAAAATAACAATTAGATGCTAATAATTGTTTCTAGTGTTTTTACAATTAGTTTTTCAACTGCTGCTGCGCCATCTTTACTGAATTGTTTTACCACACGATTTGCAACGATGGCATTGAGGCTTAGGCAATGGTGCCCAAGTAAGCGGCCCAATCCATAGATAGCGCTTGTTTCCATTTCAAAATTTGTAAGGCGATAGTTGCCATATCGGAATCCTGTAAACTGATTAACCAAATCGGGATTATTTAATCCCAATCTTAATACCCTTCCTTGCGGTCCGTAAAAACCAGGGGCAGTAACTGTGATTCCCTGATGAAATCCATCAACAAAATGTTTCAGAACAGAAGTTCCTGCAGAAGCAATATAGGGCGATGTTGTGGAAGAAGTTAATTGTGTATGTGCTACAAATGCTCTAAGGATATGGTTCTCCTCATCGTTATTGGTATGTTTATAAAAGTTAAGCAAATTATCGAGTCCCAAACCATGCGTGCTTGCCACAAAACTATCAACTGGGATATCAGCTTGAAGGGACCCTGAAGTACCCACCCGAATAATGGTTAAACTACTTAGTTGCTGTTTGATAGTTCGGGATTCAAAATCAATATTTACAAGTGCATCTAATTCGTTTAATACGATATCGATATTATCCGGACCAATGCCGGTTGACACAACACTGATGCGTTTATTTCCTATCGTACCTGTGTGTGTAATAAATTCACGGTGTTGGTATTTGCCCTCAATATGGTCGAAGTGTTTGCTTAATTCTGCTACTCGATCAGGGTCGCCAACTGTGATGATAGTATTAGCTAATTCCTCAGGTCGGAGGTTTAAATGGTAAACAGCTCCTCTATTATTGATGATTAATTCACTAGGTGCGATATGGTTCATAAAACAAGATTAGTAAACAAATTTCGGGTTTTAAGATTTAGAATTTTAAAATTCCTTTGTTTGCTTTATTTTCGCAGCCGCATAGGAACAGAAACCATGAAAAGGGCCTGTTTTTATTAGTTGGTCCTTTGGCCGAGTGGCTAGGCAAAGCTCTGCAAAAGCTTCTACAGCGGTTCGAATCCGCTAGGGACCTCCCAAAAACAAATAAAAAACCCTCGAGAAATCGGGGGTTTCTTATTGATAATCAGTCGTTTAGAAGAGTTTAATTATTTCCACGGACAAGGAATGCCCTTTGTTCCTCTTTTTGGTGATCTAAATATTAATGAAAACTCATAGGTCTTCAAAGTATTTAATGAAGAATTAGAAGCCGACATGGGAATATCATAAGTTAAACCAGCTTGCAAATTTCCGTACGATAAACCCAAATAGGGAATGATAGCTTCATTGCCACGATACCATAGTCCCGTATTTAAAATAGTCGGGTTTTCTGCATAGTCTAGAAATGTTCCGAAGTTTAATCCAACAGTATAAGATTGCATATTGCTTTCCAAAACATAAATGGCATTTGTATTCAATACTAGTCGCTCATTTAAATATGTTTGATAACCTGCATGAAAATTATATCTTGGAGGATCTAGTTGTGTGGGATCATTTAAAGCTGTGCGATTTGTTTTCATGAACCGATAGCCAGCAACTCCAATATCAAAACTAGATGTTTCAGAATTCAAAGTATAAGTGATTCCTGCAAACATGGCGAAATAAGGTTTCACATTTGATAAATTTGGCTCCAATGTAGGAAGGGCTCGATTAAAACCTGAGGAACTTAATTGTTGCGCAAATGTCAACTGCGAATAATCGATCATGGTATTGGAATAAGTTCCGCCTAGACCTGCCGATAATCCACTTGCATCATCTGCATCCAAACTCACATGCGAACTCAATATAAAATGAATTGAGTTCGTTTTATAGGCGCCAGCTAATCCCTTGTCTTGCAAAAACATTAATCCTCCACCAATATAATTTGATTCGTTGTCTGCCTGCTTAAATAGTTTTCCATCAAATGAAATGGAGCTGGTAGTCAAAGGATCTAAACCCTGACCAATCCACTGACTTCGATGGTTCGCAACGATGCGCCAATTTGCATCACCATTTCCAGCAAGTGCTGGATTCACACTCATGGGCGATGAATAGAATTGCGAGAATACAGGGTCTTGTGCAAATAACTTTTCAGTACATGCAAATAAACCAAGTAGCAGAATTATATTTTTCAATTGTATCATAAACTAGTTTGATCAACGTAATAATAATGTTTCACCTTTTCTTTCAACCGGTGCGCCATCTAAGCCAACACCCACTGCAACCCAGATATAGATAGCCATTGGTTGTGGTGTTCCTCCCACAGTTCCATCCCATCCTTCATCATAATTTCTGGTTTCGAACATTAATTTTCCAAAGCGATTATATACTTTAAAATATTGGAATGTTTTTACCCCGGTTAAATAGGTATAGAGTTTGTCGTTAATGCCATCTCCGTTTGGTGTGAATGATTTAGGAACAAATATGTCAACTAATTTGTCGTCATAAACCCTAACTAAAACAGAATCATTCGTAATACAGCCACCTTTTGAAATTAAATTGATCAGGTATTCTTGTGTTAGCTGATAATTAAAATTAACCGAAGCACTATCAGGATAATCGATTCCTCGAGAAGGTGTCCATCGGTATCTATAACCTGGTAAGCTCCTGGCCGCGATTGGTGTATACTGTCCGGAATATGCGCTAACAGAAGGCATTCTCAACCCAGGTATCGGGAACTCAATATTAATAGTAGAATCAAAACTCGTTTGATATAATGGGCAATACAATTGCGAAGCAGTAAGCCTAATATGTCTGTCGCCAGAATGTGGATACACTACGCTTGCATTGAAACTTGTTCTGGTGGTGCTATCACCCATATCCCATAACCAAGTAGTTGGCCCTGTGAAACTAGTGTCTGTTATATTTTTAAAGTTGATTTGTTTATTAATGCAATAACTGTCATAACTAAAATTAATAACTGGCTGAGGCACATAAATCAAATTGATTGGTGCCGCTGAACTATCCGTACATCCATATTGGTTTGTGAAAAGTGCATTATATCTACCTGGTGTTAGTGTGCCAATTGAATCAGTTGTAATGCCTGGAATCTGTATGCCATTTAATGTCCATTGGAAAACCAAACTATCAGCAGCAGTGTAACTCACCCAAAGCGTATCAATTGTATTGTTACAGATATAAATGCCGTGTAAGGAATTAACCATTCCAATTGGTAAAGGATTTACTTTCTGTATATAATTTGCTGTATCAACACTATCTATGCAAGCCATATCGGTAACTCTTGTGATGGCCAAAGTTTTACTGGTAGATAATAGTGGCGTAGGCACAATCCATGTGAAAGGATTTGTGGTGATCCCTGTTTGCGTTTTTGCAACACCATTATCAAGATAATTAAAACTCCATGGCGCAGTGCCTGCAAAACTTACTGTAAGCGTATCGAATGGGTAAGCACAAATAATTGGGTTGCCGGTAATAGTTGCTTTTGGAACTGCTCTTACATTGATAGTTGCTAAAAATATAGATCCTGTGCAACCAGTGTTACTAGGTGTAACTGCATAAACTGCCGTAGCAGTAACTGCCGATAAATTAATGAGCGTATCATTAGTGACTTTGGTTTGTCTTATAGTTGTTGTACTAGTACCTGAAATCATTCCTGCTGGAGTAATTGATTGAATGGTCCATGTATATTTTGTGTTCGCAGGAACAGTAACAGGAGTTACATCAAATCCTGTTCCACTACAAATTGTGGTAATGGCATTTGGAATAGGATTTAATGGAACACCAACTGTTTCAAGCAAATTAAAGCTAGCACCCACGCAACCATTTGTGACTGGTGTAATTGTATAAAATAATTGTGCCGGAATGGTGCCGGTATTGGTTGGGATTTGTGAAATAACATTTACCGGAATATTATTCGCAGTTCCTCCAATAACTTTTCCGAAAGGAATACTCGTTGGTAATATCCAAGTGTATGTGGTGTTTGCAGGAACTGGACTTGGAATAACTGTAAATGCAGCACCACTACAAACAGTATCAAAAATATTATTGACAACAGGAACAGGTTTAATCGGAACTGTTAAAGTAAAGGTTGCACCAGTACATCCTGAACTTGCTGGGGTAACTGTGTAAGTTGCAGTGTCGATTAAATTATTACTGCTCACTAAAGTCTGACTTACTGAATTTTGATTGATGGCTTGTGCACTTCCTCCAGTGAGGCTATTAGCTGGACCAATAATAGGATTACTCCAAGTATAAGTTGTTCCAGCTGGAGCCGGTGTTGCTGCATAATTAAATGCTACCCCACTACAAACAGATGGAAGCATTAAATTAGAAAAACCAGGAGTTGGTTTAACTGTAACAGTTAGAATAAATGTGGGACCAGTACAGCCATTTGCAGTTGGCGTTACGGTGTAAATTGCATTTGCATTATTGATAGTTGCATTTCCTAAAAATTGACTGATACTATCTTGCAAAATTGGTTGGGCAGCGCCTCCTGTGATTGAGCCAATAGTTGGAGTAGCGGTTGGAATAGTCCAGGTATATTGAGTACCTGCGATAACTCCAGTAGGTATCACACTAAAACTACTATTTCCACAAATCGTTATATTTTGGGCCGGTACTACCGGTTTTGGATTTACAACAACTGTAACTGTTTGTGTATTGCTACAAGTATTTACAGTAATTGTAAAATTATAGGAGACTGTTATCGGTAAAGCTGTTGTGTTTACTAAAATTTCATTGGGATAATTCAAACCTGTTCCAGATCCTGCAGCATTACTAATACCAGGCATGATAGGTCTATTCCAATTAAATGTAGCACCTGGTGATAAAGAAGTTGGCGTGTAATTAAATAAAGAACCTGTACAAATTGCTGTTGCAACTAAATTACTAGAGAGGACAGGAGCGGGGTTTACATTAACTGTAACAGTTTGGGTACTTACACAGCCAGTTGCTGTTGTTAAAGTAAATAAATAAGGAACCGCAACCACAACTGTGCTGTTATTGACTAAGATTTCATTTGGATTTCCAACTCCACTTGAAGCAGCAGTTGCAATGCCAATAATGTTTGGCCTGGTCCATCCAAATACCGTTCCAAAAGTATTACTAGTTGGCGCATAATTAAAAGCAGTATTACTACATATAGCAGGGGGCGTTAGACTGCTTGTTAAACTAGTTGTTGCAGTTACGGACACTGTTAAACTAAATGTGGAGCCGATACATCCATTCGCATTCGGTGTAATAATATAAGTGGCTGTTGCTGGGTTGAGCGTTAAATTGTTTAGGGTACCAGTGATACTATTTTGTAATGTTCCCTGTGGTAACCCTCCTGATATAGAAAGTACAGGATTTAATGTTGGTGTTAACCATGTATACTGTGTGCCTGTTGGAACATTTGTAGGTGTGAAGCTAAAAGCTGTACCACTGCAGCTATTGGTAATTTGGTTCGAAATAATAGGAATCGGGTTTACTAGAACATTTACAACCTGTGGATTACTACATCCATTCGCAGTTAAAGTATAATTGTATGTTACAATCACAGGATTGATACTGGTATTGATCAAAGATTCATTTGGATTGCCAGTTGCTGATGTAGCTGGATTACTAATAAAAGGTATAACGGGTCTTGTCCACGTAAATGTTGTTCCAGTGGTTGCTGATAATGGAATATAATTAAAAATAGTACCACTACAAATTGGATTAGGTGTTGCGCTGCTCAATGTGGGTGCTGGATTAACAAACACAGAAACTGTTTGCTGATTCACGCAAGTGCCAGTTGTTAACGTATACACATAATCAACTTTAACGGGTAAGGCAGTTGTATTGATTAATATTTCATTTGGATTATCAATACCTGTAGCTGGTGTATTGCTAATACCTGCGATGGTTGCTCTAGACCAACTGAACACGGTATTGGCAGTAATACTTGTTGGAGAATAACTAAATAGTGCATTACTGCATATTGCAGGTGGGGCTAAAGAACTGCTTAAAATAGCTGGATTGTTTACTGTAACTGCAACAGTGAAAACGGTTCCAGTACAAGCACCTGATATAGGCGTAACATTATATGTTGCAGTACCTGGCGCAGTTGTACTATTTATAAGTGTTCCAAAAATACTGTTCTGTGCTGTGCCCTGTGCAACACCACCCGATAAGGATAGTGCTGGGGTATATGTTGGAGCCGACCATATATATTGCGTACCAGATGGAGCAGAAGTTGGACTAACGTTAAAAGAGCTATTGTTACATGCAGTACTGGTTATATTATTTATAACTGTTCCAGTACCAATTGCGCTAACGGTTACGATACCCTGAAATGATGCCCCACTGCATCCAGCAGCCCAAGGAGTGATTGTATAGGTAGCTTGTGCGGGACTAGCTGTACTATTTATTAAAGTTTGGCTGATACTGTTTTGAAGGGTTTGCGAACTTCCGTTACTAATCGAACCTGCCGGGCTAGCGGATGGACTCGTCCAAGTATATTGTGTTCCTGCTGGAACACCCACCGGGTTGATAATAAACGAACTATTATTACATGCAGTAGCAGTTTGCGGTGATGAAACAGTTGGTAATGGTTTTACTGAAACTGTCACAGTTTGTGGATTGGAACAACCGTTCGCAGTGGTAGTAAAAACATAGGCAACAGGAACAATGGAAGTGCTCGTATTTACTAATGTTTCTCCCGGATTACCAGTTCCACTCCCAAGTCCATTACTAATATTTGGTTGAACTGATCTTGTCCATGCAAAGGTTGAAAGAGCTGTTGCAGAAGTTGGAGTATAACTGAAAGCAGCTCCTCCACAAATGGCAGGGGGTGTTAAACTACTTGAGAGTATAGGGATAGGATTAACTACAGCATTGATGGTAGGCTTACTAATACATCCATTAGCCGTGGTCAATGTAAATAAATATGGGACTGTTATAGGAGCTGTTGTTGTATTGATGAGCGCCTCAGTTACAGAAGTAGTTCCGGCACTTGCAGGATTACTAATTCCAGCAACAAAAGACCTTGTCCAAATAATTGAAGTACCCGAAATGTCACTTAGGGCTGAATAATTTTGTGAAATGCCAGAACAAATGGGTGATATAAAAGTTGACGCATTTGTTAAGTTGGGCGACGGATAAACAGTAACAGTTAAAGTAAATGCAGAGGGCTTAGTGGTTGTTACATTATAGCTGATCGTTGATGCGGTATTTGTAGAATTTGTAAGTGTTTGAGTGATGGTGCTTGCGCCTCCTAATCCTACTGTTTGTCCTGTTATGCCAGGTCCAACTGTACCAATGGTCCAACTATAAGTTTCACCAACTTGATATCCTGTTTCACCACTATAACTAAAGGCAACAGCCGAACAGGTTGAAGTAATTTGAGCTTGCAAATTTGTAAATGAGAAAGCTAATAAAATCAATAAACTAACTATTCTTTTATAAGATGTCATATCGTTCCATTTCAAAAAAAACATATTTCGCGAGTCCGTGTTCATATCAATATAGTTACAGTCTTATATAATTGGGATAATCATAAAAATACAATTGGATGATCCAATTGTAATAGATGCTTGAGTTCATGCGGGGATTTCCTAATAAAGATACGCACTAGGTCTATTATGTTGCCTCTCTTTATTTAATATTCAGATTCTGTTTAATGTATTGAAGGTAATGTATTACAAATGGTGAATATCTTTGTAACCTTGCATGAATCTTTAATGAAATATTAATAATGAAATACTCCCAAATCATAGGAATTGTTGCTGCAATCGCTTTAGTAATAGTTTGTACGCTTCCCTGGGTGTATATCCCTTCATTACACCTGTATTTAACAGGGATTAATGGGAAAGCCAGTACCGATTTAAATTTTGGAAGTCAGATTAAATCTCACGCTTTCTTGGCAACTATTATGATCATTTGCTTTTATGTGACAAGGATCTGGTCAAAAAGATTGAACGTTTTTATTGGGGCAGTTAACCTGGCATGGGCCTTTAAAAACTTTTTAATATTTACGATGTGTAGGGGAGGAGAATGTCCAGAGAAACAGACAGCCATTTATTTGCTAATCTTCTTTGCTGCGATTATGTTTGTAATGAGTCTGCTACCCAAATTAGCGGTCAAAAAATAATGAAACTGTGACGTACTAAAAAAGCCCTCAAATTTTGTTTGAGGGCTTTTCATTTATGCAAGAATTTTAAGCGATCGATGTATAATATCTACCGATTCTAGGATCTGATCTTTTGTAATGATTAATGGTGGGGCAAAACGAATTTTATCGCCATGTGTTGGTTTTGCCAGCAATCCATTATCCTTTAATTCCAGACAAAGATCCCATGATGCTTCCGGATTTGCATGCTTAATAACAATGGCATTGAGTAGTCCCTTCCCACGAATCGTAGTGATATATGGAGAATTTAATTTCGCTAATTCTGACCGTAATAATTCGCCCATCACAGTTGCATTCTCAGCCATTTTTTCATCCCTCAAAACATTGAGTGCTGAAATAGCAACGGCACATGCTAATGGATTACCACCGTAAGTTGATCCATGTTCACCAGGATGAATATTCATCATGATAAAATCATCCGCCAATACAGCTGATACAGGAAGAACCCCGCCACTCAAGGCTTTGCCGAGAATTAAAATGTCTGGCCTTACTCCTTCATGATCACATGCCAACATTTTTCCTGTTCTTGCTAAACCAGTTTGAATCTCATCGGCAATGAATAATACATTGTATTTGGTACATAGTTCCCGCACTGTTTTTAAATAACCTTCATCTGGTAAAACAACGCCTGCTTCCCCCTGAATGGGCTCAACCATAAAAGCTGCAACATTACTGTCTTTCAATGCTTCTTCCAATGCAGCTATATCATTATAAGGTACTAAAGCAAAACCGGGCATAAACGGACCAAATCCTTTATAACTACTGGGGTCGGTCGATGATGAAATAGCAGCCATCGTTCTTCCCCAAAAATTGCCTTCTGCAAAAACAATCTTTGCCTGATTTTCGGCAACGCCTTTTTTTGTATAAGCCCAGCGACGTGCCAGCTTAATGGCTGTTTCTCCACCTTCCACACCAGTGTTCATGGGCAACACTTTATCATATCCGAAATACTCAGTGATGAATCTGGAATATTCGCCCAATAAATTATTGTGAAATGCCCTTGAGGTAAGGGTTAACTTTTTTGCCTGATCAATTAAGGAAGCAATGATTTTGGGATGACAGTGACCCTGATTAACTGCCGAATAGCCACTAAGAAAATCATAATATCTTTTCCCGTCAACATCATATAGAAAAACACCCTCACCTCTGTCTAGAACAACGGGAAGGGGATGGTAGTTATGAGCGCCATAAGTTGATTCGATTTCTAAAAAACCGGCTGTTTTTGCCGAAACTGCATGCTCATTCATAGAATAGATTGATAGTGATACAAGTTGTGTATCGTTAATAAATGAAATGAAAGATAAACTGACTAAACAGGTGCATTCTCTGTTCGCTAAATAATAGTAGCCACGGGGTGATCAAGGAAATCTAGATTCAATAATAAGAAATACATAGTGGTATATTCCGCGGAAAGATACATTTTCCCTTATTTTCGCACAAATTATTATTTTGGTATATCCCAGCGTAGCAATTGTAATCCTCAACTTTAATGGCAAAAAACATCTTGAGAATTTTTTGCCATCAGTGTTGGCGTCTACCTATACCAATAAAAAAATTGTATTAGCAGATAATGCTTCAACAGATGATTCTGTAGCTTTTGTGCGCAATCATTTTCCTTTTATAGAAATTATTGTTAATCAACAAAACCAAGGATTTGCAGGCGGATATAATTGGGCTTTATCAAATGTTGTGGCTGATTATTTCGTATTGCTAAATTCAGACGTATCGGTAACGCCAGGATGGATAGAACCAATCATACAATTAATGGAATCCGATCCCAAAGTTGGGGCCTGTCAGCCTAAATTACTTTCTTATTATAATCCTCATCTATTTGAATATGCAGGGGCATCTGGGGGATGGATCGATAGTTTAGGATACCCATTCTCCAGGGGAAGGGTATTTGATGTTTGTGAGCCTGATCAATCGCAGTACAATGAAGCTCAAAGGATTTTTTGGGCCTCTGGTGCCGCCATGTTTGTGAAGGCGAGTGTTTATCAAGAGATGGAGGGACTCGACGCTAGTTTCTTTGCGCATCAGGAAGAAATTGAACTCTGTTGGCGCATGCAGCTGGCTGGATATAGTATCATGGTTTGTCCCACTTCTGTGGTATACCATGTAGGAGCCGGAACATTGCCAAGGGGAGGTAGGAAGGTTTTCCTCAATTTCAGGAACAACCTAATCATGTTATGCATGCATTTACCCCTTTCTGAAAAACTTTGGAAACTACCTTTACGTTTTGCCTTAGATGCTATTTCTGCTTGGAAGGGATTATTAACGGGCGATGCTTATTTCTTTACTGCCATTATGAAAGCGCATTTCGCCTTATTTCTTTGGATCTTAAAGCCACATAAGCACCAGAAATGGCCAGTTAAACCCCTGAATCAGTTAGATGGGGTTTATAAAGGATCGCTTGTTTGGCAATATTTTATACGTCACAAAACAAGTTTTCAAAAAATTGTTGGAAAATAGGTTTCAATATTTTGAAACGGAACCCTATTTTTGCAACGCAATAGATAAATATGTCAAACGAAATTAATACCACATCTGAAAAGGATTTTACTAAAAATTGGGTAAACTCATCCAGATTTTTATTTTATTTACAGGTGTTCTGTATTCTTTCCTTTGTATTGGGTGGATGTTTAAGAATGTACCATCAGAAATACCCGGGAAAACCTGATATTGAAATACAAGGAAGTACAAAATATACACCTGAGTATAAGTAAAATTGAAAAAAAATTTTGTCAGGAACTTCAGATTGCTATTTTTGCACTCCTAATTTAATAGTTCTTTACAAAACAACCCGCGAAAGTAGCTCATTTGGTAGAGCACGACCTTGCCAAGGTCGGGGTGGCCGGTTCGAGCCCGGTCTTTCGCTCTAAGTCCCGTCCCGCATAGGCGGTTCGGGATTTTTTTTGGGACGCCTTGGTGGTGGAATTGGTAGACACGCAGGACTTAAAATCCTGTCTTCAGCAACGGAGGTGCGGGTTCGATTCCCGCCTGAGGCACAATCGATAAAAAACCTGGAATTAATTTCCAGGTTTTTTTATTTAATGTAGTTGATTGCGGTCATTTAGAACTCATACTTATATTCAATATTGCCGATCACCAAATTCTTATTATCGCTGCAAGTCTCAGAAATTTTGAGTCCTTTTTCATTATATACATATTTCCAGACAAAGTATTTACCATTTGCCGCTAATTGAGTCATCTGTGCGGGTCTTCCTTTTGAATCATATTCATATTGATAGTCCGGCATTAATTTTTTAAGTCGTGCATTGAAACGTACAATGTCGGACAATAGATGCGCAGTGTTGTAATAATAATAATAGGTTTCAATTTCCTTATGTTTCTTTTTCCAATGTTCTTCCACTAAGTTGCCAGATTCGTCATATACAAAGTCTGCGATACTGCTATCTGATTTATTCTTAATTTTTATTACATCGGTGATCTGCCCGGCAGCATTATAATGCCATTCTCTAGTCTCTACCGACTGGTAGTTCATGGAAGTATCTATTGTTGTTAGGGTAAAAAGTATGATCTGCCCCTTCTCGTCGTATCCATATTCCATCCTGTTGTCAATGCCATTACTATAAGATTGTGTTTTCTTTAGTCGGCCAGATTCAAAGAAGCTGGTAGTTTCACTGGTCTTTCCAGAAATATTAGAACTGCGTGTCACCATTTTTTTTCCATCTGTACTTAATTCGAGCTCTAATTTAAATCCCTCAGTTGGGGTATGATCTTCTTCATAACTGATCGCCTGCATTTTTTTGACTTTGTTAGCTCGCAGTAACTGGTATTGTGCCTGACTTTGATGGGTTGCTAGAATGTCGTTATAGTAATATTGACCAGATGCAAAACTGTAGAAAAATAAGCCTATTAATACAGAAAGAATTCTCATGTTTTTGTTTTAATAGTTCAAATGTACACTGAGAGTTTTCAACATTCCAAATTACATCAACACTACTAGCAATACCAATCAATTAGTTCTGTATTTTTAGTCAAATGTTAACAAATGTCGCATCATCAAGAAAGAAAGGAAAAGAATTGCCTGAATTGCAACGCAGAAGTAGCAGGCAGGTTTTGTCAGATATGCGGTCAGGAGAATATTGAACCCAAAGAATCCTTTTGGGTTTTGGCTACACATTTTTTACATGATCTGACCCATTTCGATGGAAAGTTTTTTAGCACGCTAAAATACCTACTTTTTAAGCCTGCATATCTTTCTAAAGAATATTTAAAAGGAAGAAGAACCAGTTATCTGCATCCCATCAGGATGTATGTATTTACTTCCTTTGTTTTCTTTTTAATATTCTTTAATTTTTATCAGAAAGAAGATGCGATAAAAATACATGAGGAGAGAAAACCTGTAGCTTCTGATATAAAGAAATTAAAAGACAAAAAAGAGGCGCTTGAAAAAGAAATTAAAACAGATACTATAGCGCTTGGAATGTCTGTTGAAAAAGCGAAATACAAAATAGAAAAAATAAATAGAGGGATTTTAATATTACAAAAAGATTCAACTAAACGTGATAGCATCATTTCTGCAAATAGTGATTTTGTTTTTTTTGGAGAAAACATGCTAGATACAATCAAAGCAACGTCCATTAAGCAATACGACGAAATTCAGAAGGGGCTGCCGCCAAGTAAGAGAGATGGCTTTATTTTGCAAAGAATCATGCATCAGAAACTTCATTTAGAAGAAAAGTTCAAAAACGATACTGATGCTATGTCTAAAGCCATCTTCGAGGGAATACTACATAGGTTTCCTCAATTACTATTCGTCTCGCTTCCTTTTTTTGCATTGATCCTACAATTGTTATATGTAAGGCGCAAACAATTATATTATGTAAACCATGTGGTGTTTACGCTTCATTTATACTGTGGTACGTTTATACTTATTTTAGCAACTTTGCTGCTTGGATCATTATTGAAAATGCTGCATGTTGGTATAGTTATTTATTCGTTAATTGCCTATCTGTTTATTTTGTTTTATTGGTACAAATCGTTTAGGAATTTCTATAGCCAGTCAAGACGTA
>CAIJLK010000293.1 GCA_903821465.1 uncultured Bacteroidota bacterium
AAATGATGAGCCTATAATTAAGGAAGAGATAAAAGATAAAAGTGAAGAGTGAAGAGTGAAGAGTGAAGAGTGAAGAGTGGAAGAAGAAGTGAAGAGATAAAAGATAAAAGTGAAGAGTGAAGAGTGAAAAATGCAGAGGTATCCCCTTTTGGGAGGGGCGCCGATCCCGAGTACTCGGGAGAGAGCAGGGGTGGGTACACTTAAGTTTAGAAAATTATTTTAGGCGTAATTAAGTTGCGCCTATTTTTTTAGTTTAAATTGAACATTGAAAATTTTGATATGAAAAAAATTAGTTTAGTTGTTTGCATATTGACTGTATCTTTTTTACAGGCACAGAATATCGACAAGATTATTAATGCCAAAGAAGTGGAAAGAATCGAGAAAATTTTGTCGGCCGATGATATGCAAGGCCGAAGAACATTCACTCCTGGAATTGAGAAAGCCGCCAACTTTATTAGCGAAGAATTCAAGCAAGTAGGTTTACAAACCTGGAAGAATAGTGGCACGTATTTTCAAGAGTTCATAATGATAAAGCCAAAATTTATCAGCGCTTCTGCTAGTTTTGATAACTTATTGCTCGACACCAAAGATGTGATTGTAGTAACTTCAAAACCTGATTTGTCGATTACTGAAACGAGCGGTTTTGAAAGAGCAATCATTGCAGCTGGTGCCAATTTGTCTTCAGAAGCTTCCAAATACATTCAGTCGGGCAAGAATTATTTGGTATTGGTAGATTCGTCTTTCGCGAAAAATTTCGGCAGACTAACAGGCTTCAAACGCCAATTGTTCAAATCCGAGAGCTCTGTTGTTTTTATATTAACTATCCAGCAACCCAAAACCTATAGCATCAATGCAAAGCATGAAATTACAGAACAGAAATTAGCGAATGTTATTGGTATGATTCCAGGAAAAAGCAAGAAAAACGAGTACGTCATTTTCGCTGGTCACTATGATCACTTAGGAATCGGCAAAGCTGTTAATAACGATTCAATTTATAATGGCGCCAATGATGATGCTGCGGGTACTACTGCCATGATCATGTTGTCGAAATATTTTCAAGCAAAAAAAGATAACGAACGTACTTTGATATTTGTAGCATTTACTGCCGAAGAAATAGGCGCATTTGGATCACAATATTGTTCTAGACAATTCAATGCAAACGATGTAAAAGCCATGTTCAATATTGAGATGATCGGAACTGAAAGTAAGTGGGGTAAAAATTCGGCTTATATCACTGGATATGAGAAGACTGATATGGGAAAAATATTGCAGGAAAACTTAAACGGAACTGGATTTGCTTTTTATCCTGATCCATATACAGATCAAAATTTATTTTATCGCTCAGACAATGCAACCCTTGCCAAACTTGGCGTTCCAGCACATACGATCTCTACTTCAAAGATGGATAATGAGCCAAATTACCATAAAGTGTCTGACGAGATCTCAACCTTGGATATGGAGAATATGGCCATGATTATTAAAGCTATTGCACTAAGTTCTAAAGGTATTGTGAGTGGAAAAGATACGCCTTCAAGAGTGGATATGTCTTCACTTAAATAGTTACCAGAACACTATGAATGGCAGCACTGATTTCAGTAATTAAGCTGGCATCTTTTTCAATAGCATTTCCAACAACAATCAGATCTCCGCCTGCCTTACAATTAAGGTAGGCTTTTTCTGCTGTGGTAATACCTCCGCCAATGATCAACGGAATTTCAATATTGCGAGAAACTTTTTCTATCATGGTTTCTGTAATGGGGCGTTTAGCACCACTGCCCGCATCCATATAAATCAGCTTCATACCAAGCATTTCGCCTGCCATGGCAGTACACATTGCAATATCGTTTTTATCTGCCGGAATAGGGGTTGCGTTCGAAATATACGATACTGTAGTTGGGGCTCCGCCATCAACCACCATATAACCAGTTGGCATGATCTCTAAACCGCTATTCTTTACAAAAGGGGCGCTGATCACATGTTGCCCAATGAGTAATTCTGGATTGCGACCAGATATCAAGGAAAGGTATAAAAGCGCATCTGCGTATTTACTAACCTGTGAGGGAGAACCAGGAAATAGAATGACCGGGATATTGCAGTTAGCTTTAATTTGTTGGATACACTGATCTAAATGAGTAGAGATTACCAAACTGCCACCTACAAAAAAATAATCCACTTTTGAATTGACCGCTAACTGAACCAGTTCCTCAATTTTTAATATATCCACCTTGTCGGGGTCAACCAGCACAGCGAAAGATTTCTTTCCCTGCCTTTTTTTATCCAAAAACTGATTGTAGATAGATGGTTTCATAGCTGAACAACACATATTGCGATGCAAAAATGCAAAAAAGTTTTTATTTAATGCGTTTATTAAGCGGATGTTTCTGTAAATCAAGCCTATTTGAGAGAAAAGGGACTTAATCAGCTCATTTTTTAGATAATAATCTTTACTTATATAGAATGTTTATCTATTTACAAAATTTAGTTGAAACTGCCGCTTTTTTTTCCACAAATTCTTTTCTACAACTGTTAACATTGCAGCAAAATCAACCGGGAATGGAGTCATGAGATTATCCACAATCCTTTTCCACAATCTGTTGATATTTACCATCTTGAATTCTGCTTAGGGAAGAATATTTTCGTCTACCGCTTAACAATTTGTTAACGGCATAGAATCGATACAACCCAATAAATATCTCTGTAATATGGCTACCCGCACTAATAAAGGCTTGCAGTTTTCACGTCTCTTCACAAAAGATGAAGTAAGTCCCTACGACATGTTTGAATATGATTATCGCGACAGTGTAATCAAGAACCCGAATGGTGAGAAAGTATTCGAGATGAATAATGTAGAAGTTCCAAAACAGTGGAGTCAGATCGCTACAGATATTCTTGCTCAAAAATATTTTCGGAAAGCAGGTGTGCCCCAAGCTGATGGTTCTTTGGGTAGAGAAACTAGCGTAAAGCAGGTAGCACATCGTATGGCCAATTGTTGGCGCGTTTGGGGTGAACGCAATGGCTATTTCGCTTCTGAAAAAGATGCACAAGTTTTTTATGATGAGTTAGCCTATAGTATTTTGAATCAGGCTTGTGTTCCTAATTCACCACAATGGTTTAATACAGGATTGCATGAAAGCTATGGTATCACTGGAAAAGCTCAAGGGCATTTCTATGTAGATGGTAAAGATGGCCAATTAAAAAGATCTACGAATGCTTATGAACGTCCTCAACCTCACGCATGTTTTATCTTGAGCGTTTCTGATGATTTAGTAAACGACGGAGGGATCATGGATCTTTGGGTTCGTGAAGCACGTATTTTTAAATATGGCTCTGGAGTAGGTACCAACTTCTCACATATCCGTGGTGGTGGTGAGCGTTTAAGTGGTGGTGGTACTTCAAGTGGATTAATGAGTTTCTTGAAAATTGGTGACCGTGCTGCTGGTGCAATTAAAAGCGGTGGAACAACTCGACGTGCTGCTAAAATGGTTTGCTTGGATTTGGATCATCCCGAGATCATGGAATTCATTAACTGGAAAGTAGGCGAAGAGAAAAAAGTTGCTGCATTGGTTGCTGCTGGTTATGATAATAGCTATGAAGGCGAAGCTTACATGACTGTAGCCGGTCAAAATAGCAATAACTCTATCCGTATTCCTAACGAGTTCTTCAAAATATTAGAAGAAGGTGGCGATTGGGAATTGAAAGCACGTACCGATGGTCGTGTGATGCAAAAAATTCCTGCAAAAGATGTTTGGGATCAGATTGCTTATGCAGCTTGGAGTTGCGCTGATCCTGGAACACAATACGATACTACTATCAACGAATGGCATACCTGCCCTCAAGGTGGACGCATCAATGCTTCTAACCCTTGTTCAGAGTACATGTTCTTAGACAATACAGCTTGTAATTTGGCTTCAGCTAACTTGATGAAGTTCTTTAACCCTGCTGATAACTCATTTGATGTAAAAGGATTTGAATATACTTGTCGACTCTGGACAACTGTGCTGGAGATCTCTGTATTGATGGCGCAGTTCCCTTCTAAAGAAGTAGCTGAGTTGAGCTACGATTATCGCACACTAGGTCTTGGTTTTGCTAACCTTGGTTCTATGTTGATGGTAAGTGGCATTCCTTATGATAGCGAAGATGCTCGTGGAATTGCGGGTGCAATCACTGCTATCATGACTGGTATCGCTTACAAAACTTCAGCTGAAATGGCTAGCTTCTTGGGTGCTTTCCCTCGCTATGAAGAAAATAAAGCAGATATGTTACGTGTTATGCGCAACCACCGCGCAGCTGCTTATGATGCTAGCGAAGCTTACGAAGGTCTTAGCGTAAAACCAATTGGTATCAATGCAAAATATTGTCCCGATTATTTATTAACTGCTGCTACCAAAGCTTGGGATGATGCAGTTCAATTGGGAGAAAAATATGGTTATAGAAACGCACAGACAACTGTAATTGCTCCAACTGGAACCATTGGTCTAGTAATGGATTGCGATACTACAGGTGTTGAGCCTGACTTTGCTTTAGTGAAGTTTAAAAAATTATCTGGTGGTGGATATTTCAAAATCATCAACCAATCTGTTCCTGCAGCATTAAAGAACTTGGGTTATACTGCAGCTGAATCTTTAGCGATCGAGCAATATGCAGTGGGTGCAGCAAGCTTTGAAAAAGCTCCATTCATCAATAATAAAACATTGACTGAAAAAGGATTCACAGATGCTGAAATCGAAAAATTAAATGGTGCAGCTCGTTCTGCTTTTGATATTGCATTTATTTTCAACCGCTTTACTTTGGGCGATGCATGTATGCAACGTTTAGGATTTACTGAAGAAGAGTATAGCGATTGGAGCTTCAATTTATTAGAAGCAATAGGATATTCAGAAGATGAAATTTTTGCAGCAAATGATTATGTCTGCGGAACAATGACTATTGAAGGCGCTCCATTGCTAAAACCAGAACACCTTCCTGTTTTCGATTGCGCTAACAAGTGTGGTAAGAAAGGGGAAAGATATATTCACGCTCATGGACACATTAAAATGATGGCTGCTTGTCAACCATTCTTAAGTGGTGCCATTTCTAAAACTATCAACCTTCCGAACGAAGCCAAAGTAGAAGAGATTGCAGATTGTTATTTGTTGAGCTGGAGCTTGGGATTAAAAGCAAATGCTTTATATCGCGATGGTTCTAAATTGAGTCAGCCTTTAAGTACTAAGTCCGACAAAAAGAAAAAGTCAGAAGAAAGCGAAGAGTTGGTTGAAGAAACAGCCCTGCCAGCTGAAAGCAATATCGTAGATCTTGGAAAATTAACAGTAGACGAATTATTAGAGGAAGTAACCAAGAGAATGCAAGCATCTTCAGATACCAAACTGAAACGTGCACTTTCTAAAATAGTAGAAAGAAAATCACTGCCTGCAAAACGTAGAGGATTTACCCAGAAAGCAAAAATCAATGGTCAGGTATTATTCCTAAGAACAGGCGAATACCAAGATGGAACATTAGGAGAAATCTTCATCGATTTGGCTAAAGAAGGTTCTACACTTCGCAGCTTAATGAACTGTTTTGCCATCTCTATTTCTGTTGGCTTACAATATGGGGTTCCTTTAGATGAGTTTGTTGACAAATTCGTGTTTACTAAGTTCGAACCTTCTGGTATGGTAGACCATCCGAATATTAAAACAACAACATCTTTGGTTGACTTTGTATTCCGCGCACTGGCTTACGAATATTTAGATAGAACCGATTTGGTTCATGTATTAGACAAACCATCAGTAGGTAATACTGGGGAAGAGGAGGGAGAAGCAATTTTTTTGGGAAAGCCTGAGTTGAGCAGTATTCGTGTAACAGCTCCTTCGGCTAGCACCACTGCTCCGTTGGTTCAGAAAACAGAGAAAGTTGCGATGAGAGCAGATCAAGGGATGGATGCAGTGAATGCAGCAGCAAAAAGTATGCAGAGCGATGCGCCATCTTGTAACACTTGCGGACATATTACTATTCGCAGCGGTACTTGTTACAAATGTTTGAATTGTGGTAATAGCATGGGCTGTAGTTAAGAGATAAAAGATAAAAGATAAAAGTGAAGAGTGAAAGAAGAAGTGAAGAGTGAAGAGTGAAGAGTGAAAGAAGAAGATAAAAGTGAAAAGTGAAGAGTGAAAGAAGAAGTGAAGAGTGAAGTAAGTACCTAACATTGGGTTTTAGACAGCAATGTCTTAGCCATAGTTTTTAAACCGTACCTGGTTATCAGCCGTCCCGATTTTTCGGGACGGTTTTTTTAGTTTCCATCCTTCACTTCTCACTTCTCACTTTTTTTCCTCCTCTCTTCACTTTTATCTTTTATCTCTTCACTTAATTTCTTACATTCATTCCTCTAACGATAACAAAATTCAACTAAGCTATATGGGAGATCTTCAGATCAAAAAACAACCAAAAAAATACGATGCGGTGATCGTTGGTTCAGGTGCCGGTGGGGGTATGGCAGCATACACTTTATCAAAAGCCGGATTAAAAGTTTGTTTAATAGAAGCTGGTCCGAGTTATGATCCTGCTATCAATTCTTCTCAGTTGAAAAATCCTTGGGATTCACCTAGAAGAGGTGCTAGTACTAAGTTTCGTCCCTTCGGAGATTTCGACGGTTGCTACTGGGGTTGGGAAATTGATGGCGAACCTTATACCATGAAAGAAGGGTCGGCTAAATGGAATTGGTGGCGCGCCAGAATGATTGGTGGTAGAACAAACCATTGGGGTAGAATTTCTCTTCGTTTCGGACCAAAAGATTTTAAAAGAAGAAGTATTGATGGACTTGGGGATGATTGGCCAATTGGTTATGATGATGTAAAACCTTATTACGATAAGATCGATAAATTGATTGGTGTTTTTGGATCGTTGGAAGGATTACCCAATGATCCCGATGGTATTTTCTTGCCGGCACCTAAGCCTCGCTTGCATGAATTGATGATTAAAAAATCTGCTACTGGAATTGGGATCCCTGTAATACCATCTCGCTTATCAATTCTTACTAAAAAGATCAATGAAGAAAGAGGCGCTTGCTTTTTCTGCGCGCAATGCGGAAGAAGTTGTAAAGTGTATGGCGATTTTTCTTCCTCTTCCGTTTTGATCAAACCCGCTATTATGACGGGGAATATAGATGTCATTACAAATGCAATGGCTCGAGAAGTATTAACCAATGCAGAAGGGTTGGCTACTGGTGTTTCTTTTATTGATAAGAATGATAATCAAGAATACCAAGTATTCGGTAAAGTAGTAATCCTTGCTGCCAGCACTTGTGAAACGGCTCGTTTATTACTCAATTCAAAATCACAACGTCATCCCAATGGATTAGCAAATGACAGCAATGTAGTTGGTAAATATCTACATGATTCTACTGGTGCAGGTATGGGGGGAGTTCTTCCAGAACTCTTTGGACGTAAGCGTTATAATGAAGATGGGGTAGGTGGTATGCACGTTTATACCCCATGGTGGCTCGATAATAAAAAATTAGATTTTCCTCGAGGGTATCATATAGAGTATGGTGGTGGAATGGGACAGCCAGCATATGGAATTGGCATGGGAATTGAATCGCAAAATGGTCAGTTTCCCATATTTGGTAAAACCAAAGAAGCGGGTGGATATGGTGCATCATTAAAAGAAGACCATCGTTACCTGTATGGTGCTGGAGTTAGTATGGCTGGTCGAGGAGAAGCGGTTCCGAATATCGATAACTACTGCGAAATTGATCCTAGCGTGGTTGATAAATTTGGCATACCTGTTTTGCGTTTTCATACCAATCATGCTGACTATGAAATCAAACAAGCTAAACACATGAAAGAAACCTTCAGAGAAATTTTGCACAATATGGGCGCAATCATTACTTGGGGTGGTGAGGATAATGAGAAGAATAAATGGGGATTAGAAAATCCAGGAAATATTATTCACGAAGCAGGTACCGTTAGAATGGGAGATGATCGTAAAACATCTGCACTCAATAAATGGAGTCAGGCACACGATTGCAAAACATTATTCTGTGTAGATGGAAGTCAGTTTACTTCACAAGCCGATAAAAACATTACATGGACTATTCTTGCATTGTCTATGCGCGCTTCTGAATACATTATCGATGAATTGAAAAAACAAAATATCTAATATCCCCCGGGTTAAAAATAAAATTATGGACAGAAGAAAATCGATCAAAGCACTCCTTGTTGGTTCATTGGCCACAGGCGTATTGGTAGAAGCTTGTAAGCCCAGTGAGAAAAAAGCAATTGCTGAATCTGCAACTGCAACACTTGATGCGGACCGCATGCAGGAAGAAAAAGATGCATTAAAAAAACTCAATGCACTCGATAAATTTTTCACCCCTGCAGAAATGGCAACCATCACAGTGTTAGGTGATATCATCATACCAAAAGACGCAGTGAGTGGCAGTGCATCAGATGCAAAAGTGCCAGACTTTATAGAATTTATTGTAAAAGATATGCCCGAACACCAAACCCCATTGCGTGGTGGATTGCGTTGGTTAGATCTGCAATGTTTAAATCGTTTTGAAAAAACTTTTACGGGGTGCACTCCCAAACAGCAGATTGAAATGGTGGATATGATTGCTTATCCTAAAAAAGCAAAACCAGCAATGGCACAAGGGGTAAGTTTCTTTAATCTCATGCGCGATTTAGTTTCCACTGGTTTCTATACTTCTGAGATTGGCGTAAAAGATATTGGCTATCTGGGCAATGTTCCTAATCAATGGAACGGGGTGCCTGACGATGTTTTGAAACAATACAAGATGGCGTATTCGGAAAGAGAACTAAAAGAGTGCGTTAAGTTTGATTAGACCTGCCAATTAACTTTCCCTCACTAACACTATTTTTAGATAAAAGATAATAGATAAAAGTGAAGAGAGGATGGTAAGTTAGAATGATAAAAGAGAATTAAAAAGGGTGAAAGGGTCTGTATGACTCACTTTCACCCTTTTCATTTTTCCTCCTCTCTTCACTTTTATCTTTTATCTCTTCACTTCTTCTTAATTAGTTCACAGTAGCACCCTCAGCTATCGCATCTTCTGGATTCACAAAATGAAGTTTACCATTTGCGTCTTCTGCCATTAGAATCATGCCATTGCTTTCAATTCCTCGCATTTTACGTGGCGCTAAGTTTACTACTACAGTTACCTGTTTACCTACTATTTCTTCTGGTTTAAAATGCAAGGCAATTCCCGAAACAATAGTTCTTGTCTCAAAGCCTAACAATACTTCCAGCTTTAATAATTTATCTGCTTTCTCAACTTTTTCTGCGCTCAATATTGTTCCTACACGCAGATCGATCTTTGCAAAATCATCGAATACAATCTCTGGCTTTACAGGAACGAAAGCTGGTACCACTTTCTCTTCTTCGTTATTTAATTTTGATGCTTCCAATGCTTTGTGTAATTTTTCTATTTGATAAGTTACTTCTGTGTCTTCAATTTTTCGGAATAGTAATTCCGGCGCCCGAAGGCTGTAGCCCACGCTCAACAATTTTAATTTTCCTGCATTCTCCCATTCCAACATTTTATCAACCACTTTTAATAAGTGACAGATTTTTTTAGCAGTAAATGGTAAGAAAGGATTAATCAATACAGCAAGATTGGCTGTGATTTGTAAACAGATATGCAAACAATTGTCGATCAATCTTTGTGCTTCCGCTGTGATCTTTCCATTCTCATCAACCTGCTTTGCCAAGATCCAAGGTTCTTTCTTTTGCATATACTGATTCCCTGTACGTGCTAAATCTATGACCTCAAACAAGGCGTCTCTGAACTTATATTGTTCTAGTAGGGTTTCTACTTTTTCTTTACTATTTGTAATGGCCTTGATGGTATCATTATCCAATTGGTCGAACAATTGAGGATATAAAGGAGGTACTTTTCCGTTACACAATTTGTGCATCAACACCATCGCCCGATTCACAAAGTTTCCAAAAATATTTACCAGCTCACTATTATTCGCATCCTGAAATCCCTTCCAGGTAAATTCACTATCCTTGGTTTCTGGAGCAATTTGCGTTAGATAATAACGCAGGGCATCTGCTAGTTGCGGACCACCGTTTTCTTTATTAATAAAGTCGTCAATATAATCCTGCATTTCGAGTTTCCAGTTTCTGCTGGTACTCATTTTATCACCTTCTAAATTCATGAACTCATTTGCAGGAACATTATCAGGCAAAATATCTCCATGCAATTGCAACATCACTGGGAAAATGATACAATGGAATACAATATTGTCTTTGCCAATAAAGTGCACCAACTTGGTTTCTTTATCCTGCCAATAGGGTTTCCAATCTTTTCCATTATCCAGTGCCCATTGTTTGGTAGCACTGATATAACCAATGGGCGCATCAAACCAAACGTATAATACTTTCCCCTCTGCTCCAGCTACTGGTACTTTAATGCCCCAATCTAAATCGCGTGTTACAGCCCTAGCTAATAAGCCACCATCGATCCAACTTTTACACTGACCCACCACCGTATTTCTCCAATCAGTTGCATGATCTTTTAAGATCCAATCGCTCAAAAATTTTTCGTGCCGATCTAATGGCAAGTACCAATGCTGTGTGGCTTTTTTAATAGGCTTGTTGCCGCTTAAAGTACTTACGGGGTTGATGAGTTCGTCCGGACTCAAAGTCTTTCCACAACGCTCACACTGATCGCCATAGGCGCTTTCATATGCACAATTCGGACAAGTGCCCTTGATATATCTGTCGGCTAAAAAACTATTCGCTGCTTCATCAAAATATTGCTCACTGGCTTTAATTTCTAAATCACCATGATCGTTCAATACTTTAAAAAATTCCTGTGCTGTTTCATGGTGTAGCGGTGAACTGGTTCTGTGATAAATATCAAACTCAATTCCCAAATCTTTAAAATTTTGAGCAATGATGGGATGGTATTTATCAATGATCGCTTGTGCGGTAGTACCTTCTTTGGTTGCCTGAATGGGAATGGCCGTGCCATGCTCATCGCTACCGCAAACGAATACTACATCGCGTTTTTGAGCCTTCAAATAACGAACATAGGTATCTGCTGGAAGATAGGCTCCAGCTAAGTGTCCAATATGTTTTAATCCGTTTGCATAAGGCAAAGCGGCTGTGATCAGGTATCTCTTCGGGTTCTTCATGTTAACTTTCTTCGGACTGCAAAAGTAAGCAATCCTAGTTTAAGCAGGAAGAATGGAGTAAGGACTCTATTTCCCTATTTTTACAATATGATTAAAATACCTCCCTATCTCAAAAAAGGAGACACCATTGGCATAGTTTGTCCCGCTGGATTTATGACACTTGAAAAAGCCGCTACCTGCATTGATACACTTGCATCTTGGGGTTATAAAGTGAAATTGGGCAAAACATTGGGGTCGCAGTTTCACTATTTTTCTGGTACTGATGAAGAAAGGGCTGCTGATTTACAGGCTATGTTGAACGATAAGTCTGTGAATGCCATTCTTTGCGGTAGGGGTGGTTATGGGGTAAGTAGAATTATTGACAGGATCGATTTAAAGGCCTTCAAAAAAAATCCTAAATGGCTGATTGGTTTTAGCGATATCACCGTTTTGCATGCAGCACTATATAGCCAGGTGAAATACGCTTCGATTCATTCTTCTATGGCAGGAGCGTTTAATGATGGAGGTGCAGAAAATGAATTTATACAATCGTTGAGAAAAGCATTAAAGGGACAGCTCGCTAACTATAGTTGCCCGCCACATGCATTTAATCATTTAGGCAAAGCTACTGGCGAACTAGTTGGGGGAAATCTTTCTTTGGTCGTTAATATGATCGGAACAAAAACCGCTTATCAAACAAAAAATAAAATTCTATTCATCGAAGATCTGGGAGAATATATTTATCATATCGATCGGATGTTTTTGCAATTAAAAAGAGCTGGATTTTTAGAAGGTTTGGCCGGCTTGGTAATTGGTGGATTTACAGAAATGAAAGATACCACCGTTGAATTTGGGATGACGGTTTATGAAACTTTGAACGAACATTTGAAAGAATATAATTATCCCATTTGTTTTGACTTTCCAGTAAGTCACGATACACCAAACTATGCTTTAAAAGTTGGTGTAAAACATGAATTAGCTGTTACTAAAACAAAAACAGTTTTGAAAGAAATTCGCTAACCCTCTGGTAGTGCTCTTTTCATGACTCTTAGCCAGTTGCCATGCATCACTTTTTCAATTTCTATTTGCGTGTAACCTCTTTTGGTTAAAAGCGTTGGAATGATTTGTAAATCTGCGATCGTTTCAATATCGAAGGGACACTGCTCTTTACCATATGCACCATCAAGATCTGTTCCGATACCTATATGATTGGCATTGCCCGCGATCTGACAAATATGGTCCATATGATCGATCATTTTTTCTAAACTACAATCCATTGCCCGTGGATCTGAAATGCCTCTTTGCCAATTTGGAACCATCATCCATGCATCAAGTGCACCACCGATCACAGCATCTTTTTGGATCAAAGCTTTGATCATGTCATCACTGAATTGACGGTTATGATTCACGAGTGCTCTGCAATTATTGTGACTAGCCCAGACAGGTCCATTATACATTTCCATTGCATCCCAGAATGCTTCATCGCATAAATGTGTAGCGTCAAGAATCATATTCAACAATTCCATTTCTTTTAAAAGGGATCTACCCATTTCATTCAATGGGCCGCTTGAATCTGTTCCATTGGCATATCGGCCGGGTCCGTAGTGACCAGGCCCTACAGCTCTCAAACCATACCCATAAGCTCGATGCAAATGATCGATGGTTATTAATGAATCTGCTCCTTCTAAACTTAAAATATAGCCAATGGGTTTTTTAGCATTCCAATTTTCTAGATGATGCGCTAATCCTTTTGTATCTAGGATCTGCACCAATTCACCTGCTTCTTCCATGGTTCTATACCAGCTAAGCTGCGCCTGTGTTTGCGCCCATGCTTGCTGCACAGAATTCCATCCTTTTAGTTTCGATTCAGTTGATACGTAGCGAGCAATTTGAGTGGCAACCACTAATCCGATATTTCCTTTGCGTAATTCCGGAAATGCAACTGTTCCCTTCGCTCTGTCAGGTTTATCGTTCATGCCAATTTCGCGTTCACGGATAGCCATAACAGGAAGGCGCAGATCGCGATTCCATTCCATGGCATTCATACTCAGATCGAGGTGGGCATCAACAATTAACATCTGCGTTTTTTAAATGGTAATTTTTCTGTCACGTGCAACTACTTTCCATTGCTTGTGTACCTCTTGATCTTCTACAATATTGGCTTCAGCATATAATGCTACGGTCGGACAAATATGCACAGGCACTCCATACAATACATCACCTACTTTATAAATACTAGTATCCTCCACCGTTACACTTAAATGTTCTTCACTCTGTGCCTTAGGAATAGCATTTGGGGCATTTAAAAAATGTACACGAGGCAATGGATTCTCAGCAGCGATTGCTTTATGGCCCAGGTCGCAACAGAATGTTTTTTCATCAATGATCGAATTGATCCTTGTAATTACCAATGCAGCATAATCAAAGGGTTCATCTGGAACAATATGCTTGTAGGTCCAGTCCCAAAAGATAAAAGTACCCGGACTATATTCGACACCCTTTCTATCTGTATGAGTAGGAAAGCTGGGAGAACCACCCACTACCACTTTCATCGCTTTTCCATCGAAAGATAGAATGTCTTTTTGTAGCTGTTCAACCTTCGCAAATCCTTCGTCTGATTTACGTTTACGTTCAGCAAAATCTGTATCGCGAATATGTCCGTCGTAACCGTGTAAGCCAATGATGCTGATTCCTTTTAATGAGCTGCAAGATCTATACAACCCAAATGCATCATCTGGTTTAATGCCTGAACGATTCATGCCGATATTTAAATCGATATAAACATCCAGATGTAACCCTGCTTCTAAAAATGCCTCAGATAATTTTGATGCTGTGCCTACATTATCAATGAGTGTAGAATAATGAGTGCTAGTAAATTTTTTGGATAAAGCAATTAAGCGTTGAATTTTTGGTCCCGTTGGTTGATGTGCTAAAATTACATCAGCCGCTTTTAAATTTCCGAGCATCTCAGCTTCTGCGATAGTGGCACATTTGAATTTATGAATGCCTGCATCTAATAATAATTGACAAGCTTCACTCATTTTATTCGTCTTAACATGCGGACGTAATGCCTGCACACTTCCCGCCATCTCGATTAATAAACGAATATTTTCTTTAGCCCTTGTTGGGTAAACCAATAAGGCCGGGCTATCAACAGTTTCAATATTTTTTACTTCGTACCATTCCATGAGTTAAATATTTTTTTTATGCTTCATCTTGTAATTCAAACAGGGCTTCAATTTCAACGGGAATATTGCCGGGTAATGAGCTCATACCCACGGCACTTCGTACACCAACTCCGTTGTCATCTCCCCATACTTTTGCAAAGAGTTCACTACATCCATTAATTACAAATGGATGTTTTTCAAATTCAGGCACACAGTTCACCATGCCTAACACTTTGATCACACGTTTAATTCTATTGAGTGAACCCAGATTTGTTTTTAGGGTAGATAGAATTGCTAATCCAACCTGTTGCGCAGCGATCTTTGCCTCCTCTTGTGTAAGTGGATCACCCACTTTCCCTACTATCAAACTGCCATCATTTTGAACTGTACCATGTCCGGATACATAACAATGTTTACCATCAATCAATAAGGGTTTATAAACACCCAAAGGTTTGGGGGCAGGAGGTAAGTTTAAGCCTAGGGCTGCAAAATTTTCATCGGGTGACATAGAAATAATTTTTGATTATAAAAAGCTATTGATAATAAACACACCAATGAGTCCCACTACAGAAACAATTGTTTCCATAACACTCCATGTTTTGATTGTTTCTTTGACGGTTAAATTAAAATATTCTTTGAACATCCAAAATCCGGGATCATTCACATGCGAGAACATTAAACTTCCTGCACCTGTAGCTAATACCATTAAACAAGGGTTTACGCCAGTACTTGCTATTAATGGAGCAACAATTCCTGCAGTAGTTAAACCTGCTACTGTAGCAGATCCTACGCTTACTCGGATAACGGCACTGATCGTCCATGCAAGAAGTAATGGATGAATCGATAGTCCACTCAAAGGACGTATCAATTCATTGCTGATACCAGAATCAGATAAAATTTGTTTGAGTGCGCCTGCGCCTGCAATGATCAATAAGATGCTGGAAATATCCTTTATAGCATCTGCCATCGGAGGCATAATTTTTGCAATACTCCTGCCTTGTTTGATGCCTAATGTATAGAGAGCGATCAATAAACTTATCAGCATAGCGATGGAAGGATCACCGATGGTATGAATGAATTGTGTAAGCGAATTCTTTTCTGGAAAAACAATTTTAACAATGGTATCTAATGCTATCAATAGTACTGGCAGAAATGCAGCAAGTATGCTAAAGAATAAACCAGGTAATTTTTTCTCGTCAATTTCTTTGTTCGTAAAAACAGCCAAAGGTTTTGAATTGTATTTTTTTAAAGTAACTGAAAACATCGGTCCAGCTATAACGATCGCAGGTATCGCAATTATAAAACCATACAATAATGTTTTCCCAAGATCTGCATGAAACTGTTCGGCTAGTGCTACAGGAGAAGGATGGGGTGGTAGATAGCCATGCGTAACAGAAAGTGCGGCAAGCGTGGGCAAACCGAGATACACAGCGGGGATCTTATATTTTTCTGCAATGGTGATTACAAGAGGAACCAATAGAACAAAGCCTACGCCATAAAATAATGGGATTCCTACAATGAATGCAGTGACTACTAAAGCCCATTGAACCCGATTACTCCCAAATGCTTTGATTAAACTATCTGCAATTCTATTAGCAGCGCCGCTATCGGCCACTAATTTTCCTAACATGGCACCCACAATTAAAATCACAAGCAATGAGCCCATAATATCTCCAATGCCTTTTTGAATGGCTCCCATAATTTTACTTACTTCCATATTGGTTGCCAATCCAACTGAAATCGATACCAATAAAAAGGAAAGGAATGGATGGAGCTTTACTACTGTGATCAGTAGTACCAAAATAAGTACAGCAGAAATAAGCAGGAGTATGGGCATGCAGTCTCTTTGCTTTAAAGATAAAAGAAAAAAATGCCATCAACAACTTAGCGGGTTAAAATCCGCTTTAGATTTTCTTGCATTAAAGTAAACTCATTCAGGTTATGATGTGTACCTCCCTCAATGGTTATAAATTGGTCATTAGCCTTAAAAGCTGCTGTTAATTCTTTCGCATTGCTTAATGGGATCAGTTTATCTTTTGTTCCATGAAAAATAGTGATCGGTGCTGTTACTTTTTTCAGGTACTCATCGGTTGGTAATTTAAAGTGCAGTAAAGTTTCTACTGGCAAGATCCAAGTATAATGCCTTACCAATGACACCATGCTTTTATAAGGGGTCTCTAAAATTAATTCTCTGCAATCGCGAATACTGGCTAACTCTGCTGCAATGCCTGTTCCAATTGATTTTCCGTAAATAATAATTTGATTGGGTTGATATTTAACCCTTACTAATTTATAAATTTGAATCGCTTCTTCGTATAAATTGGCTTCAGTAAGCTCACCTGTTGATTTGCCAAATTTGGGATAGTCAGCCATCCAAACTTCCCAACCATTACTTGTAAAATTTTTGACAAATTTCGCATAGTGGTTGATGTTTTCTTTGTTACCATGAAAATACAGGACCACCCCTTTTTTAATGGAGTCTGGAACGGTAAATGATACTAAATTAAAATGAGTGGCTTCGTCAATGTCTAAATTAATCTCCTTAAATGGTTGATCAAAATGATAGGGAATGCCATCCGTTAACGCAATAGGGTGAAAAATAATTTTCTCTTGAAGCCAGTAAAAACTTATTCCAAGAATAGAATAGATCAGTACAAAAATTTTGGTCCAACGAAAGAACTTATTTGATTTTTTCATTTTTTCTAATAACAGCGAAACTAAAACAATCTATTCGATAAATCCCAGTTAGTATTTCAGGATATCGCGAATAAAATTATGGTACTCATGATAGCTGGGGAGATTATTATGTCCGCCCCCATGAATGCGAATAAGGGTGATTTTATGGGGATTAATCGCTTGGAGTTTTTCGCTTTGTGAAATAGGGATTAAAAAATCTTTTGTGCCATGAATAATATAGGTATGGCAGTTAACTTTTCGGATCCATTGATCAGTTCTTAATTTGTACCTCAGCCACCAACGATGCGGTAGGATCGGCAAGAATCGCTCAGCCACTTTAATAAAACTATAATAGGGGGCGTCGAGAATTAAATAACGTGGTGAATTGTCCGCCGCGATTTTTGTGGCAAACCCACTCCCCATGCTTCTTCCATAAACTAGTACATGGTGTTCGGGGCATTTTTTTAATAACTGCTCATAAACGAATTGCATATCATTGAGCATTTCTTTCTCGCTTCTTTTACCAGTGCTCTTTCCAAATCCTCGATAGTCAACCAATACAACGTCATATTGAAACCGAAAGAAGTCGCGCGCATATTTTGCCCAACCCTTAATACTTCTTGAATTCCCATGAAAGTATAAGATCAATCCTTTGGGCTCTTTGCAATAGAAATGGAGTCCGTTGATACTTACCCCCGGCTCCACATCAAAGAAAAGTTCTTCAAAGGGTGCATCATATTTGTATTTAAAATCTTGCGGAAGTTTTTCAGGTTTGAAAATAAATTTCTCTTGCACCAAGTAGGCAATTAACAGGATGGCCCCATAGATTAAGATGATATAAAAAAAAGTTATTTGCAAGTTTCTTAAACAATTAGTTGTTTTAGAAAGATACAATTTTCCTTTTGCAAATCAAGCAGCTAATAAAATGAGATTTATTCGTATTCCGTTGAATCGTGGTAAACCCTTTTCAAATTCAGTTTTGAAATTGGTGCAACGATGAGTGGGAATTTCTCAATTGACACATTGCTTGGATCCAATCCAAAGCCACGTTCCTCGCCAAGACTGATCTCTTTCAACCAGAAATACAATTTCATAACGATTCTTTCAAAAATCGGCAATTCATTATCCTGACTTAGGTATTTTTCCAATACAATAAATTGGAAATCACCTACCACATTATTGCGTTCTAGACTTTCGTAACGGCTCGTAATATTTACTTCCTTATTGTTCACAAGTTCTTCTACCACTTTTCTGAACATAAGATTGATCTTCTGTTCAACCCTGAATCCAAGCCTAAATTCAACCCGAATAATATCATTAGGAATAATATGCTCCACATTATATTCGCAGGTATACGGATCGTCTAGTACATCTACGTGAACAAACCAATATATATCGGCCCTCTTTGGCTTTTTATTCATGATCGAATAAATGATTTTGTGCTCAATCTCCTTTGGATTATTGGCACTGGTCATATAGATCAAATGGGTAGAATATTTGGTGATGGATTTGTCGTTACTCAATTCTTGGATCATAGGAATATAATGTTCCATACGTACAAACTCCACATAACGGTTTTTGATCTTCCTGCTTCTATACCATACATACATCACCGCAAATAGTCCGCCCCCAACGATTAAAGTAACATAACCACCATGCATGAATTTCTCCAGGTTGGCAATTAGGAATGATGTTTCAATGGCGAAGTAAGTGCCTAAATAAATATAGATCCATAGCGGGAAAACCCTCTTGCTGACCAAGAAATTTGCGAAGAGGATCGAAGTACTGATCATACACAAAGTGATGGCTAAACCGTAAGCGGCACCCATATTAGATGACTTCTGGAAGAATAATACAACGCCAGTGCAACCCACAAATAATAAAAGGCTAATGCCTGGAATATATAGTTGCCCCTTTTCTTCAGTAGGATATTGGATCTTCATTTTAGGCCAAAGATTCAGGCGCATGGCTTCACTGATTAAAGTGAAGGAACCTGAGATCAAAGCCTGACTGGCAATAATGGCAGCGATTGTAGAAATGATAATACCCGCTAACTTAAACCATTGTGGCATTACACTTATGAATGGGTTGAATCCATCGGCCATAGCCTGCATCGGAATGATGCTATTCCTGTGGTTTGCTAATAACCAAGCACCCTGACCTAGATAGTTTAAAATCAAACAAATTTTTACAAAGACCCATGAAAAACGAATATTGCCACGGCCACAATGGCCTAAATCGCTATATAATGCTTCAGCCCCTGTGGTACACAAGAATACAGCGCCTAATAGCCAGAATCCTTTTGGATATCGAGTTAAAAGTTCAAACGCGTAATGTGGACTTAAACATTTTAAAATATAGATATCATCCATCAAATGAATAGAACCCAATACAGCAAGCATGGAGAACCAAACAAACATAATTGGACCAAATAACCTTCCAATAGAGGCTGTTCCAAATTGCTGCACAAAGAACAATGCTGAAATAATGGCAATTACGATAGCCACGATATTATTCTGTGTAATCTCGTGAAATGCTGGTATTTGTCTTAATCCTTCAATCGCTGATGTAACTGTAATTGGTGGGGTAATAATACCATCTGCCAATAGGGCAGCACCTCCAATCATAGCTGGTAACACCAACCATCTTTTTCTCCTTCTAACTAAGGCGTACAAACTAAAAATACCACCCTCACCTCTGTTATCGGCCTTAAGTGTAAGGATCACATATTTTACGGTTGTTTGAAGGGTTAGTGTCCAGATAATACATGACAAGGAACCCAAAATCAGCTCCTCAGAAATAACTCTGCCAGTAATGATTTCATTTAATACGTAGAGGGGGGATGTTCCGATGTCCCCGTAAATGATGCCCAACGCGATGATCAGACCAGCGGTGGTTGCCTTGTTAAATTGCTTGCTCACAATTGGTGGGTTAGGATAAAAATGGTTTTATCCCTCAAATGTAGCCGTAAAATCAATAGTCTTTATGGAATCTTTATGATTTTTCAATTTTATCTGCATCTAATCTTTACCTTTTATTTACATTTTGTTAAAAGCTAGTTACCGTACATTTGAGACACAAATATGTTTCGAATGCAAAAAACGATTTCTTTTCTCTTTGCAGTTATTTTATTGCTATGTTCCCAGGTCAATGCCCAAAAGATTCTCTATTCCGAACCCGATAGAGACGATGCCAGAACCTTGAATTTTGAAGTGATTGGAAAAATGAATGGGAATATTCTCATTTATAAAAACTACCAAAACACACATTTTATAACGGTGCTTGATGCCGAGATGAAGTTGTTAGAAAAAAATAAGCTTGATTTTATTACCGATAAAATTCAGGATGTAGACCTTATTCAATACCCCGATTTTGTCTACTTATTTTATCAATATCAAAAACGAAATATCTACTATGCAATGGTAGCTAAGTTAGATGCAAAGGGTAAAATAATTGATAAGCCTGTTTTATTAGATACCACAACTGATGTAAACAATAATAATACTACAAAGATCTATACGCTGCTTAATAGCGAAAATAAACAGCAATTAATGCTTTTGAAGATTAGTACTAAAAACGATCGCTCACATATTTTAACAACCTTACTTTATAATAAATCATTAAACCTTCAGAAGCGATCTAGGATCGTTGTGCCTATGCCTGAGCGAAACGATTTTCTTACAGAATTTGCATTGGATAATGAAGGCGATTTGGTTTGTTTGAAAGGGTCTGGAACTGCTCAGAACGATAATATCAATAAGATCTCATTGATCTCTAAAACAGCCAATGCAGATACTGTGATGAGTCGCGATTTAAAGATCACCGGAATTTATTTAGATGATATTCGCTTGAAATTAGATAATGCAAACAAGCATTATGTTGTTTGCTCTTTTTATAGCAAGCAAAGAAGGGGCAATATCGAAGGCCTGTATTATACTGTTTGGGATAAATTTCAAAACAAAGCGCTCAATACTTTAAATGCTGTATTTACGGATGAATTTAGATCTGATGCAAAATCTGATGGAAATTTAAAAACCGCTTTTAATGATTTCTTTTTGAAGAATATTATCCTGAAAAAAGACGGCGGATTTTTTATTGCCGCAGAAGCCGCATATAGCACTACAAAGGGCAATACGATGACCAGATGGGATTACCTTTACGGCTCTCCGTATTACTCTGGCATGAATATGGATTATTATTCTTACAATTCTCCATTAGGCTATTATCCTTGGGGCAGATACAATTCATTTTCGAATAATACAGTAACTAGGTATTTTGCAGACAATGTTGTGTTACTTTCTTTTAATGCAGCAGGCAAGGTAGAATGGAGCAATGTGATAAGAAAAGAACAGTTCGATGATAATACAGATAATTTTATTGGATATGGCATTTTGAATACCGGAGATAAAGCGCATTTTTTGTTTAATATTCAGGATAAAAGAACTACGACCTTAACGGATCAGAGTCTTTCTCCGGATGGACAAATTGATAGAAATCCGACTTTCAAAAATGTTGAAAACGGTTATGAGTTTATGCCTCGCCATGCTAAGCAAGTTGGCGCTAGGCAAATGGTTGTGCCTTGTCAATTTAGAGGGGCTACTTGTTTTGCAAAAATCGAATTTTAATTTATAAGCTGTGGTATTTCTTTTTCGCGACAAATCGATCATCAATATTTTTTTTCTAGTACTGCTTAGTATTGCAGTGCATACGCATTTATTCATGTCAACCCCCATTTTGTTGGTTGACAAATCGGATGGAGTATTATCGATTTTGTTAGCTACTTATTTAACCAATGTTTCTCCAACCTTACTTTTTATTACCTATCAATTAATTATTTTATTGCAATCGATCCGATTGAATATGGTGCTGACCGATTTCAGAATGTTTCAGTCAACCAATTATGCTACTGCAATGACATATATTCTGTTTACAGGAATTATCAGCCAGTGGTGTTCAATTTCAGCCGCACTAATTAGTAATTCATTAGTACTATGGATTTTTATACTATTGAGTAGACTATATAATAACCAAACACCTAGAACATTATTGTTTAACATCGGAATGCTCGTTTCTCTTACCATTATTGCTTATCATCCCACTGCCATATTAATTATGGTTATTTTATTTGCATTAGCTGTTGTTAGGCCTTTTCGTATTGCAGAGTGGATCTTATTATTGATGGGTGTTTTACTACCTTATTATTTTCTAGCTGCCTACTTATTTCTAACCGATCAGCTTGCTACCATCAAGCAATACATCCCTTTTATTCAATTCCATTTTCCGGTTATTCATCCAGATCAATGGTTGTGGATTAGTTTGGGCTATTTATTCTTTGCACTGATTATCGGAATGCTGTACTGGCAAAAATTTATTAACCGTATGGTGATACAGATCCGCAAAAACTGGTCGGTTATGCTAGTACTCTTACTGATTCTTGTGATTGCCCCATTTATTTTTACTGGTGCTGGAATGGATACCGCCATTCTTTGCTTGATCCCGATCGCTGCTTTTGTAGCCAATGCTTTTGGTTATCCTAGACGTTTGTTAGTGCCCAATTTGCTTTTCTGGCTGGCCATCTTATTAGTTGTTCACAATAATTGGGAGCTCATTAAAAAATAGGCATTCTTTAACGTGTGAGGCTTTATCTTTGGCAGTATTAGAGCACTTTTTGTAAAGATAAATATTTTATATATGAAGTTTGGAGTGGTGGTATTTCCAGGATCTAACTGCGACAGAGATATGCAGGATTCTTTGCAGAATGATTTGGGAAAAGAAGTCATTATGTTATGGCATAAAGACCAAGACTTAAGCATGTTTACAACGGATGATTGTATCGTATTGCCAGGAGGTTTTTCTTACGGCGATTATTTGCGTTGTGGAGCTATTGCCAGGTTTAGTCCGATGATGAAAAGTGTAATCGAATTTGCCAATAATGGTGGTAAAGTTTTGGGTGTTTGTAATGGATTCCAAATCCTATGTGAAAGTGGCTTATTGCCAGGTGTTTTACTGCAGAATGCAAATCAGCAATTTGTTTGTAAAAATGTATTTATCAAAAACGAACATGGGGAAGCCTTGAAAGTTCCAGTGGCTCACGGCGAAGGACGTTATCATGCAGATGAAGCCACCTTGAATGAGTTGGAAGCAAATGGTCAAGTCATTTTTAAGTATTGCGATGAAAATGGCAATGAAGCTGTTGATGCAAATCCAAATGGCGCTACCAGAAATATTGCAGGAATTACGAATAAAAACAGAAATGTTTTTGGTATGATGCCACATCCAGAAAGAGCTACTGCGCAAGCCTTGAGTAATATAGATGGAAAAAAAGTTTTTGAAATACTCGGATTGAATTAAGATCCAAAATCGATAAAAAATAAGCATGAAAAAAATACTATTAAGTCTATTTACAATTATACTTGCCATTACTTCATTTGCGCAACCTAAAGATCCTGTTATTTGGAAATATGAAGCAGTAAAAAAATCAGGGAATAACTATGATGTTGTGATCACTGCAACAATTCCTAAACCCTGGCATTTGTATTCACAGAATACAGCCAAAGGCGGACCAATTCCTACCAAAATAACCATCAACTCTAATCCATTAATTTCTGTTTCTGCTGGAAAGGCCAAGGAAATTGGCCACCAAGAAAAAGTGTTGGATAAGAATTTTAGTCCCAAAGGTGTTGAGGTTTTATTTTATAGTGAGCAAGTGCAATTTGTACAAAGCATTTCATTGAAGGGTGCTGTAAAAACAAATATTACTGGAACTGTAGAGTTCATGGTATGTGATGATAGTCAATGTTTGCCTCCAACAAAAAAATCATTTGATATTAAGCTTCAATAATCTGCATGAGAAAAATTAATCATAGCCTACTGTTATTGTTGGGAATTATTTTATTCAATAACGTTATTGCACAGGATACTAAACCTGTGCAATTTGTTTTTAGTACGATACGTGTTAACGATTCTTTAATTAAATTGAATGTACATGCTTCAATTGCTAAGGGCGTTCAATTATTCTCTGTAAAAAAACGCGGATCTGATGATCCATTTGTGAGTGGTCTGCAATTTGATTCTAGTGTAGAGAAGTTTCAAAATGCAACTGATACATTAACCGAAATTGGCACAGTTCAATTAGTTAAAGAAGCTTCATCCGATTCTAAATACAGACTTTTTAGTGATAGTGTTGACTTTCAATATCTATTACATATCCAGGACAGTTCTGTAAAAAAAGTCAAAGGAAGTTTTTCGTGGCTAGCGAAGACTGGTGATGAGTTTCCGAGCGGACAAGAAAACTTTTCTGTAAAAGTTCCTGCGAGCAACGCTCTTGCATCAAGTGCAGAAACTGCCACAACTAATAAATCTCTCTGGAGTATTTTTCTAATTTGTTTTGGAACCGGTTTGTTGGCAATCATTACACCTTGTGTATTTCCTTTAATACCAGTTACTGTAAGCTTCTTTCTGAAAAGGAGTAAGTCAAGAGTGGAAGGAATTAGAAATGCAGTATGGTATTCAATTTCTATTATTTCAATTTATACCATTCCAACTTTATTGCTAACTATCATTTTTGGAGATAAGGTTTTGTATACCATTTCTACGCACCCTGTTTCCAATATTTTATTCTTCCTCATTTTTATTGTATTTGCTATTTCATTCTTTGGTGCATTTGAATTAACACTTCCCAATAGTTGGGCCAATAAAGCAGATCAAAAAGCAGGTAAGGGTGGGTTGATGGGAATATTTTTTATGGCGATGACCTTGGTGATCGTTTCTTTCTCCTGCACAGGTCCATTGGTAGGTACCCTGCTTGGTCAGACTAGCACTAATGGTGTAAGTTCTGCGCCTATCATAGGTATGCTCGGCTTCGGTGCAGGATTGGCACTGCCATTTTCATTGTTTGCATTTTTCCCTTCTATGATGCACTCACTTCCAAAGAGTGGGGGATGGCTGAATTCAGTAAAAGTTACTTTCGGATTTATTGAATTAGCACTTGCTATGAAATTTCTATCAAATGTAGATCTTGCCTATCATTGGCACTTACTTGATCGAGATGTGTTTTTAGTTTTTTGGATTGTGATTTTCACCTTGATGGGGGTCTACCTGCTTGGAAAATTGAAATTTTCACACGATAGTGATCTGCCATATCTCAGCGTACCTCGTTTGTTTTTTGCCATCATTGCTTTTTGTTTTTCACTCTATATAGTGCCTGGTTTATGGGGTGCTCCGCTTAAATATTTGAGTGGATTTATTCCTCCCGCCACCACACAAGAATTTAATTTAGAGAACATACAATACAAGATTGATAATTTGCATACGGGTAATCTTGAAAATAAGTCAGCCGGATCGGTTGCACTGCCTCCTCAGAAATATACGGATAGGTTACATGTGCCTTTTGGCTTGGTTGCTTATTTTGATTTGAAAGAAGGTCTGGCTGCTGCAAAAGCACTGAACAAGCCAGTAATGCTTGATTTTACTGGTCACTCTTGCGCCAATTGCCGTAAGATGGAGGAGCAGGTTTGGAAGAACCCTGCAGTCTTGAAAAGATTAAAAGAAAATTTTGTGCTGATCAGTCTCTATGTTGACGAATCAACAGAATTACCCGATGAAGAACAAATTACTAATTCAAAAGGGGAGAAAACAATTACTGTGGGCGATCGCAATCTGGAATATGAAGTAAAAACCTTTGGATTCAATGCACAGCCCTTATATAAGTTCTTAGACTTGAATGGTAAACCTCTTAGCGAGATTAATTACGGATATGATCAGGATATAGATAAATTCATTAAACATCTTGATGCCATGAAAGCAGCCTTTGAAGTGAAGAGATAGGAAGAAGGGAAGAGATAAAAGAGAAAAGTGAAGAGTGGAAGAAGAAGTGAAGAGATAAAAGATAAAAGATAAAAGTGAAAAGTGAAAAGTGAAGAGTGGAAGAAGAAGTGAAGAGATAAAAGAGAAAAGATAAAAGTGAAGAGATAAAAGTGAAAAGTGAAAAGTGAAGGAAGAAGTAAATCAAAAAAGCTGATCCTTTAGAGGGATCAGCTTTTTTTAATTTTTTATTCTGGCTTTATAATGCAATCTGTTTGTCGGCCATCATCTTTCTTAGATTTATTAGCCCATAACGCATTCTTCCTAAAGCAGTATTGATGCTGCAATTAGTAATTTGCGCAATTTCTTTGAAACTTAAATTGGCATAGTGACGTAGTACAATGATTTCTCTTTGTTCCTGTGGCAATAATTCAAGCATCATTCTTACGCGATCGTGACTCTGACTCTGCATGATCTTTTGATCTGCACCCTCTTCGTATACATTGATCACATCGAAAATGTCTTTATTGTCGCTAGTTTTAATAGCTGGGGTACGCTTAACTTTTCGGAAATGGTCTACACAGAGGTTATGAGAAATACGTAAGGCCCAAGGCAAAAATTTGCCTTCCTCAGTATATCGCTTATTTTTGAGGGTATCGATAATCTTGATAAATACATCCTGAAATAGATCTTCAGCGAGATAAGAATCTTTTACAAAAAAGAGAATTGAAGAATAAATCTTGTCCTTGTAGCGATAGATCAATACTTCAAAAGCTTCCGTATCTCCTTCTTGAAAGGAGCGTATTAGTTCGGTGTCTGAAACATGTTCCAATGTTTTCATAGCATGGGGTTTTGTCAGGATTTCGGAAAACTCAGGATATTGGATCGAGAATTGATACTAGAGTTATAGCTCCTATATTAATTCTAATGTTAAATTATAATTTTTTTTATGCGACAAATCCGTTGTGAAAAAGATTGTTTGAAGTTTTTAGGTTATTCACATTTTGGAGCCCGTTTTTTATTGATTCTTAAGTATTTATCTATGCTGACTAAACTTAAGCATCATTAAACTGTTTAAATTGCTATAGTATGTTAACGAAAAATAGTAGTAAAGTGGAAGAGCTGATTCCGGTTTTGAATAATGATATCCTTGTAAAAGGGGCCCGTGTTCATAATCTTAAAAATGTAACTGTAACATTTCCTCGCAATAAACTAATTGTGGTAACGGGGGTTTCTGGGAGTGGTAAGTCATCTCTTACCATCGATACCTTATTTGCAGAGGGACAGCGACGTTATGCAGAAAGCCTAAGTGCCTATGCCCGTCAGTTCATGGCCAGAATGGTGAAACCAGATGTGGATTATATTAAAGGGCTCTGCCCCGCAATTGCCATCGAACAGAAAGTCATTACCAGAACACCTAGAAGTACGGTGGGTAGTATGACAGAAATTTATGATTACCTCCGTTTGCTATATGCTCGTGCAGGTAAGACCATTTCTCCCATCAGTGGAAAGGAAGTAAAAAAAGATGAGGTAATTGATGTGGTTAATACGGTTAAGGACCAAGTAATTGGCAGCAAAATAGTAATTCTAGTACCCTTTAAGCAGCATGCTAATCGCGAAACAAGGGAAGAACTTCAGATCCTCATGCAAAAGGGTTTTGCCCGTATTTATATTAGATCTGCTAAAGGCGCCGATCTAATGCGAATTGAGGATTTACTTGAAATGAATGAGAAGGATCTGGCAAAGCAAATGAAACAAGTCAAGCAAACTGTGGAAGTTTTTGTTTTAGTTGATCGATTGGTGTCGAAAGATTTCGACGAAGACGATTTGCATCGCTTATCTGATTCAATTGGCACGGCTTTTTATGAAGGAGAAGGGACCATGCTTCTAGAAATCAATGGTGCTGAGCTCTTGCCATTCAGTAATAAATTTGAAATGGATGGTATTCAGTTCGAAGAACCTGTTCCCAATCTTTTTTCATTTAATAATCCCTACGGTGCTTGTCCAACTTGTGAAGGCTTTAGTCAGGTTTTAGGAATCGATGCCGATTTGGTAATACCCAATAAAAGCTTGAGTCTTTTTGAAGGAGCTGTTGCGCCCTGGAAGGGAGAAAAACTTGGATGGTGGAAGGACCAATTCATTAAAGGGGCTGCTGGTATTGGATTTCCGGTCCACAAGCCCATAGTTGATTTATCGAAAGAGCAATACAAGCAGTTATGGGAAGGTGGCAAAACAGTTTCTGGTATCAATGATTTTTTCAAAGAAGTAGAACAGAATTTATATAAGGTTCAGTACCGCGTATTATTAAGTAGGTATAGAGGAAGAACTAATTGTCCGGATTGTAATGGATATCGTCTACGCCCCGAAGCGCTCTATGTTAAAGTTGGCGGCAAACATATTGGCGAATTATGTGAATGGCAGGTAAAAGATTTGAAAGTTTGGTTTGATGATTTAAAACTATCTGCGGGCGATACTGCACTTACCAAAAGGATCATGCTGGAAATTCATCAAAGGATTCAAACCTTGCTCGACGTGGGTCTTGGCTACCTAACATTGAATCGTTTGGCAAATAGTTTGAGCGGTGGAGAAAGTCAGCGTATAAATTTAACTAGAAGCTTAGGAAGTAATCTAACGAATAGCTTGTACATATTAGATGAGCCTTCTATCGGACTTCATTCACGTGATACAGTAAAATTGATTAGCGTATTAAAAGCATTACGTGATTTGGGGAATACAGTAGTTGTGGTAGAGCATGATGAAATGATGATGCGTGAGGCGGATTATATTATTGACATGGGACCACTTGCTTCTCATCTTGGTGGAGAAGTTGTGGCAGTTGGCAACTATGATGAATTGATTGCTAATCCGAAAAGTCTTACAGGCAAATATTTAAAAGGCGAATTGCAAATTGAACCGCCTAAGATTTCACGAAAATGGAATAGAAGTATTATCGTTGAAGGGGCACAGCAAAATAATCTGAAGGGCATCAATGTTGAATTCCCTTTAAATACACTTTGTGTAGTTACGGGTGTTAGCGGAAGTGGGAAAACAACTTTAGTGAAACAAGTGTTGTATCCCGCTTTGAATAAATTAAAAGGAGAGTTTGCAGATAAAGTGGGTATTCATAAAGCCATTAGTGGCGATGTTGATTCTATCGCGCATATAGAAATGATTGATCAAAATCCAATCGGTAAATCATCGCGAAGTAATCCCATAACTTATATTAAAGCTTATGATGCAATTCGGGAACTCTATGCAAAACAACCACTTTCAAAAATGCGTGGTTTTCAACCCAAACATTTTTCATTCAATGTTGATGGAGGTAGATGCGATACCTGTAAAGGAGAAGGTGAGCAAGTAGTGGAAATGCAATTCTTGGCAGATGTTCACTTAACCTGCGAATCATGTGGCGGCAAAAGATTCAAAGAAGAAGTATTGGAGGTAAAATACAATGATAAAAGTATTTTTGAATTGTTGGAGATGAGTGTTGATGAATCAATTGAATTTTTCGCAGACGACAAACAAATTCGCAACTCTATACAACCACTGCTGGATGTGGGATTGGGATATATTAAACTCGGACAAAGTAGTGATACCCTAAGTGGCGGGGAAGCACAACGTGTAAAGCTTGCAAGCTTCTTAGGAAAGGGGAAAGGGATTGGACAGATCCTCTTTATTTTCGATGAGCCAACTACTGGGTTGCATTTTAATGATATCAAAAAATTGCTGGCTTCATTTAATGCATTGATCGAACAGGGACATTCACTTATAGTAATTGAACATAATACAGATGTGATTAAATCGGCGGACTGGGTAATTGACCTCGGACCAGAAGCGGGTGATGGTGGTGGATCTTTGGTGTACGCTGGGGTGCCGAAGGGACTAAAAAAGATTCGGCAAAGTTACACGGGGCAATATTTGTAATAACATCTTGGGTTTGTACTTTCACTTGTAATCTTCTTGAAACATAACAATTGCGGTGATCCTTCACATAAACAATGTTATGTTTCAATTCAATCTTAAATGGGATCAGATACCACCATCGGTAAAGTCATTTTCTCTAAAGATGCTGTTACTATTTATAGTGTGGGAGCTACTATATCTATGGGTGCTTTTCCCTTTGCGAATGCCCGATGAACAACTTACTAATATTACGGCTGCAGGCACAGCTCATTTATTAAGCTTTGTTTTTCCTGATAATCATTTTTATTGCCAATCTGTAATAGAGGGGGTCCCTGTTTCAATAAAAACTATTGTTTTGGTGAATGGGATAAAACTCATTGGAATTGCAGATGGCTGTAATGCATTTGAATTACAAGTAATTTATGCAAGTATCTTGATCTGCCTGCAAAAGATGCATCGAAAAACAATTTGGTATATACTTATCGGGGTTCCCTTAATCTCTATTTGTAATATTTTTCGTTGCAGTATTATTGGCTGGCTCAATATTACCCAACATTTAAATTTGTCGGTATTTGCCCATCACTATTTGTTTAAAATTGTGATGTATGGTTTGATTTTTCTGGGATGGGTGTCTTATACGAACCAAACAGTACAATATGAACAGCATTAAAAATGTTTGGATTTATTTGTTTTGTATAGTTGCCATCAGTTTCGTAGGTTATTTATATGTCTTTGAGATCAATAACACAGAATCTATTGGAAAAATTAAGAAGTCTGTTCTAATTGCAAGTTGGTTTTTTGCAATTGCGATCATTGGATATTTTGGATCTAAATGTATGTGGAGAAATTGGGTAATCATGCTTTGGAATATGAACTATTTATTTGCACTCACAATTAATCTACTCTATTTGATTTTATATTTTTATGTAGATGAATTTCCAATGAATATCAAAACTGCTTTGGCATCTATTCGAAACTTTTATCTTACCCCATTTCCATTCGCTTTTTTGATCATGTTAGTATTGTCGGAAAGAAGAAGAAGTGAAGAAGAAGTGAAGAGATAAAAGATAAAAGTGAAAAGTGAAGAGTGAAGAGTGAAGAGTGAAGAGTGAAAAAAAAGCTCCAAAGAAATTCTTTGGAGCTTTTGGAATAATTCATTTTTAATCTATCGAATTCGGTCAACGCTCTTAACTAGTTGCTCATCTTTATAGATTCCCAGTGCAGCTAAAATTAGTGATACCGGAACGGCTACTGCAATAATACTTGTTAATGCAAATCCACCTACAGTATATTTTTGGGTTGCTGTATAGTACAGGATTAAAATAATAATATTTAAAGTTATGGTTGACAAAACAAGCTTTAATTGAAGTGCACGATTCTTATACATAAAAATGCTCACAACTGCTACCGTTGCAGCAACGATAGTTAGTATCATCAACCAAATATTACTCATGGCTGTTAAATGATTTGCAGGTTCAGTTCCGATACTTCCAATATAGAAGGATGTTTTCAGAGTGGCAAATCCACAAACAGCTGCTAGTAAAAGCCAAATAGTTTGAATACGTTGTAACATAAAATCGATTTAAAGTAATATTAACCTAATTCAGGATACAATACAAATTGTTCCATAAATGCGTTCACTTCTTTTTTAATACCTGAAAGAATTGCTGCATCATCAGCATTCATCAAGGTTTTATCAATTACATTAACTACAAACTCCATATCTTTTTCAATCATACCACGTGTAGTAACTGCAGCAACACCGAAACGTATACCAGAAGTTACAAATGCGCTCTTGTCATCATAAGGAACCATATTTTTATTGGCTGTGATATCGGAGTGACCTAATACTTGTTCTGCTTTTTTACCACTGATATTTTTGTTTCTCAGATCAATTAACATCAAATGGTTATCAGTGCCACCACTAATAATTTCATAACCTCTAGCTGTAAATGCAAGAGCCATAGCTTGTGCATTTTTTTGAACCTGCTGTTGGTAGATCAAAAAGTCGTTAGTCAGGATCTCTCCAAAAGCAATCGCTTTAGCTGCGATGATATGCTCAAGTGGTCCGCCCTGAGTACCAGGAAAAACCGCCATATCAATCAGGTTACTCATCATGCGCAAGTTTCCTTTCACATCTTTTAATCCAAATGGGTTTTCAAAATCCTTTTTCATGGTAATAACACCGCCTCTTGGTCCCCTTAGCGTCTTATGAGTAGTTGATGTTACAAAATGGCAATGATCAAAAGGAGAGCTTAATAAGCCCTTTGCGATCAGTCCCGCAGGATGCGCAATATCAGCCATTACAAATGCACCCACTTCGTCGGCCACTTTTCTAATTCTTGCAAAATCCCAATCACGGCTATAAGCACTAGCACCGCAAATAATTAATTTAGGTTTTACTGCCCTTGCCTGAGATTCTAACATTTCATAATCCACCAATCCATCTTCTTTCTTAACGCCATAAAAATGGGGTTTATAGAGCTTTCCACTAAAATTCACAGCCGATCCATGTGTTAAGTGACCACCCATGCTCAGATCCAATCCAAGAATCGAATCGCCCGGTTGTAAAATGGCCAACATTAAAGCTGCATTTGCCTGAGCCCCACTATGAGGCTGCACATTGGCATAATCTACGTTGAAAATAGCTTTTAAGCGATCTATTGCAAGCTGTTCCGTTTGGTCAACTATTTCACAACCACCATAATACCGGCGACCAGGATAGCCTTCTGCATATTTATTGGTCATAACACATCCTGAAGCCTCCATGACCTGTAAACTGGTAAAGTTTTCAGAAGCAATTAGCTCAATACCACGACGTTGTCTTTGTAATTCCTGCTTAATAATGTCGAAAACCTGCGTATCTCTTTGCATGAGTTGTTTAATTTGGCGCAAAATTAATTCTTCAAACATAGTTCTCCGCAAAATGTGGGTAGAGTTTTGTGCAGAATATCCACAAATCGTTGCCTTTAGTTAGTTTTTTATATTTTCGCAGCCTCGATAGATGTGTACAGATTACATATTTTAATGCTATTTGTACCTATCGCTTGCTTATTTTAATGCTAATTAGACCTATATGAAAGCGATTATACCTGTTGCAGGTGCCGGAACAAAATTGCGTCCGCATACTTACACACAGCCCAAGGCACTGATACCAATTGCCGGAAAAACTATTTTGAGTTTCATAGTGGACCAATTGCACGACGCAGGAATTGATGAATTTATTTTTATTGTGGGTTATCTAGGCGAAAAAATTCAGAATTATGTTATTGAAAATTATCCTCAATTAAAAACCCATTTTGTTTATCAAAATGAACGTCACGGTTTAGGTCATGCTATTGAACTTACAAGAGAAATAGTGGGTGATGATGAGGTTTTTGTTGTTTTGGGTGATACCATTTGCGAATACGATATTAAAGAAGTATTGAATAGCCCCGTTAGTATGTTGGGTATTAAAAAAGTAGATGATCCACGTGATTTTGGTGTGGCTTCGATTGGAGAAGATGGATTTATTGAATCGCTTGTAGAAAAACCTTCCATCCCTAAAAGCAATATGGCATTGGTTGGTTTATATAAGATCAAAGAGACGCATTATCTTTTCGAATGTTTGCATATACTGTTTTTGAATAGCGATAAAGTGAATGGAGAATATAATTTGACCGATGCGTTGGATTGCATGATCAAGAAAGGGGCAAAATTTCAATCCTTTAAAGTAAAGAGTTGGTTTGATTGTGGTAAGAAAGAAACCTTATTGGAAAGCAATGCAACCCTACTCAAAAAATTTGGCGGGAATACCGAATTTAACCACGGCTATCCCAATACCATTATTATTCCTCCTGTTAGTATTGCATCGGGTTGTGATATTTCAAATTCTATTATTGGCCCACACGTTGCCATTGGAGCTAATACTTCTATTAAGCATTCTATCGTTCGCGAAAGTATCATTGGATCATATACTAATTTATATGAAGTAGTGTTAGACAATAGCTTAATAGGAAGCGACGCTTCTGTGAAAGGGTTGAGTAGGAGTTTGAATATTGGAGACAATACTGAAATCGACTTTGGTTAGATAAAAGATAAAAGATAAAAGATAAAAGATAAAAGTGAAGAGTGAAAAGTGAAGAACTCTTTTTATAACTTAACTTTAGAAAAAGTATGTTATGAAACGATCTCTGCCGATTTATCTGGTGCTTTTATTTTTTTGTATGAGTGAAAGACCAGATCCCCAAAAACCTACTTCTTTTATTGAAGTACGAGGTAATAAGTTTTACAAAAACAATCAGCCCTATACATTTTTAGGAACTAATTTTTGGTATGGGATGAATCTTGGCTCTAAAGGAGCGGGAGGTGATCGACCAAGATTATTGAGAGAGCTAGATCGGCTATCAGCATTAGGCGTTAAAAACCTTCGGGTAGTTGCTGGTTCTGAAGGTCCCGATACCGAGCCTTATCGCATGTTGCCTTCCTTACAATATGCTCCAGGAAAATACAATCAAGATGTTTTAGAAGGGTTAGATTTTTTGTTGGCAGAGATGGCTAAACGCAATATGGTGGCGGTAATGTGTATGAACGATTTTTGGAATTGGTCTGGCGGCATGGGTCAGTATTTGGTTTGGGCAGGTGCTGCAAATAGTATTCCTTATCCACCACCAAATCCTGGTGGAGATTGGTGGAAGTATCAAGTATTTGCCTCTCAGTTTTATAGTAATGAAAAGGCAGTTCGATTATTCGATGACCATCTACGTTTTATCGTGAACAGAAAGAATAGTATCACTGGTAAATTATATAAAGAAGACCCTGCCATATTTTCTTGGGAGTTAGGCAATGAACCTAGGGGTGTAACTAATCAGACAGATTTTGTAGCATGGGTTGATCGCACTGCAGGATTAATTAAGTCATTAGACAAAAATCATTTAGTTACAACCGGAAGTGAAGGGAATACATCGAGCCCTACAAGTGGCACCGATATTGTAAAAGATCATCAGAGTAAAAATATTGATTACGCAACTATTCATATCTGGGTTCAAAACTGGGGATTATATGATCCTGCAAAACCAACTGCCACTTATCAGCCTGCATTGGATTATGCATTGAATTATTTGACCAATCATTTGCAGCAAGCTGCTCAATTAAATAAACCAGTTGTCTTAGAAGAATTTGGGATTTCTCGTGATGCTAACAATCATGCGCCAGGTTCACCAGTTACAGTGCGAGATAAATATTATGCAGCTTTATTTGCAGCAGTTGCAACTGCAACAAAAACACCAAACAATGCATTGGCTGGTGTGAATTTTTGGGCTTGGGCTGGAGAAGGCCGACCAAAAGTTGCAGAAGGATTGTGGCATTTGGGCGATAATTTTATTGGCGATCCACCACATGAATCACAGGGCTGGTATTCAGTTTATGATACAGATAATAGTACAAAAGAAGTAATCAAAAAATATGCTTCCCTCATTAACAAATAATCGAATCACCCAATTATTTAAGATCCAGTATCCGATCATTCAAGCGGGAATGATATGGGCCAGTGGCTGGCGTTTGGCAAGTGCCGTTTCTAATGCAGGTGGACTTGGCATTCTAGGTGCAGGAAGTATGTATCCATCAGTATTGCGAGAACAAATTCAAAAAACAAAAGCTGCAACAACAAAATCATTTGCCGTTAACCTACCCTTGATTTATCCAAATATCCAAGAGCATCTTCAAATAATTATAGAAGAAAAAGTACCCATCGTTTTTACGAGTGCAGGAAACCCTAAAACATATACCTCCTTGTTGAAAGAAGCGGGAATTATTGTAGTGCATGTTGTTAGTAGCAGTCTCTTTGCACAGAAAGCAGAAGCAGCAGGATGTGATGCAGTTGTGGCTGAAGGCTTTGAAGCGGGGGGACATAATGGAAGAGAAGAAACTACTACAATGGTGCTCATTCCTGCAGTTAAAGCTGCTATAAAAATTCCGCTAATTGCTGCTGGTGGAATAGCAACTGGCCGTCAAATGCTTGCTGCGATGATATTAGGTGCAGATGCTGTGCAGATCGGCAGTAGGTTTGTTTGTAGTGAAGAAGCAAGTTCACATGCAGCTTTTAAAGAAGCCATACTTGCATCAAAAGAAGGCGATACCCAATTAAGTTTAAAGAAATTAGTGCCAGTAAGATTATTGAAGAATCCATTTGCCCAGGCCGTACAACAGGCAGAAAAAAATGGTGCTAGCGTGGAAGAATTAGCAACGATATTAGGAAAATCGCGTGCAAAAAAAGGAATGTTTGAAGGCGATCTACAGGAAGGGGAATTGGAGATCGGACAAGTCGCAGCCCTTATTCATGAGATAAAACCTGCAGCAGCAATTGTTGCAGAAATCTGGAACGATTTTACTGCTGCATGTTCTAATCCTTTCTAATTATTTCTGTAAATAAAATGAATTGGCTTGTGCTAAACAAGTAACTACTAATTCATTGATACAAACATGAGCTGGTAAGCAGGCGTTGTAGTATATGATATCTGCCACATCAACCGCTTGTAGTGCTTTATATCCATCATAAACAAGTCCAGCTTTATTTTCATCACCCTTAAATCGCACCAAAGAAAATTCTGTTTCAGCTGCACCCGGATGAACTACAGTTACTTTTATTTTATATGGCAAAAGGTCGATCCGCATAGCTTTACTCAATGCAGCTACTGCATGTTTACTGGCACAATAAGCGTTGCCTTCTTTATAAACTTCTACACCTGCAGTAGAACCAATATTAATGATATGGCCTTTTTTTCTTTCTGTTAAATAGGGTAGAACTGCTTTGGTCACATACATCAAACCTTTTACATTGGTATCAATCATGGTCTCCCAATCTGTAAGACTAGCCATTTCAAAACTGTCTCGTCCTAGTGCAAGTCCTGCGTTGTTGACAACTACATCGATCCCCTGCCATTGAGTTGGTAAATTTCCCAGATGATTAAAAACGGCTTCTTTGTCTTGTACATCAAAAACTAAGGGTAGCACTTCCACACCATAGGTTTCATGAAGTGAAGCAGCTAAGGATTCAATTTTTTCTTTTCTTCTTCCAGTGATAATACAATTCCATTTTTCAGAGGCGAATTTTTCTGCGATGGCTTTGCCAAATCCAGAACTAGCTCCAGTAACTAAGATGATTTTTTGCATGGGTATCTTTGATGAATGAATTTCAAAGATACAAACTATGCCATTTTAAAAGGGTTCGATGATTAGCGGATTAAAACTGCGGTTCCTTTCCTCGAAATTTTATGTCCCAAATAGTCTGCCCCTTCTGTTACAAATACATAGGCGCCGGAAGGTTGCATGGTACCATTCCAAGTGCCATCCCAGCCCCTTCCAATTTCGTTGGTAAAGAAAACTTGTTGTCCCCATCTATTATAAACACTGAAATAAAACTGTTGCGTAATTCCTTTGACAGTTGGTTTTAATAAATCATTTTTTCCATCTGCATTAGGCGTAAAGCCTGTAGGCATAAAAATTTCTGGTCCATTCCTATTGAGCGTTACCAATAAATTATCTGTAGCTGAACAACCTAATGAATCTATAATTGCAACAGTATATTTTATAAAATCTAAACTTCCATCTAAAGTAGCGATCGGATTATCAATGATAGTACTACTCAGTCCTGTTGAAGGTGTCCATAAATAAGTAGCCTGACGCCCGTCAGATGGAAAAGCTTTCAATTGCAATGGTTGGTCAATTAAAACAGTGGTATCTCTTCCGGCATTTATGCTTAGAGGGGAAGAAACGTTTATATGAATGGTATCGTATAGGTAATTCGGACAACCCGCATTAGATATGCGAATGATATAATCAGTTTTCTTAGATGGTGCAGTTCTTGCCTGAATTAAGAATGGTGTGCCCGACACAATGCCTGAACCGCCGTTATAAATGGAACTTGGATTTAACCATTGATAGTTAGTGCCAGTTTGTATCAGAGCAGTTAATTGTGCGATTGTTCCAAAACAAATAGTAGTGTCTTTAGGAAAAATAGTTGCTTTCGGGAAATGCACATTATAGACCCCAATATTCACACGGTTACTTGTGTCGGAGGGACATCCAAGATTGGTTACAATGGCTCTGAAATAAGTTTTTCCTTGAACATTATTAATACCCTGCACCGTATCTGTAGTTGAAGCGGAGATGGTTGTCCAATTAATCAGATCCATCGAAGATTGCCAATTATATATTTTACCTGATGAACTGTTGAGTGTTAATGCATTCGCCATGGATTGGTCAAGGCAAACTTGTATACTATCCGGACTGATGGTGCCTGCAACCGGCTTGTAATTAAGGGTAATTTTTGCAGTATTGGTACTATCAATTCTACAGGCAGCTCCATTTTGTATGATGGCCTTATAGATTGTACTGGAAGAAATATTTTTTACGTTTAAAACTGTACTTGTGTCATTGATATTATTCCAGTAATTGCCATTGTCATTGCTCGAAATCCAATTTAAAACTTTACCTCTATTGCCAATTAATATTACAGGAAAGCTTTGATTTGGATTTAATCCGAAACATACGGTTGTGTCACCTTTGATTGTTCCCGGAATTGTTGGCGGTGTTATTGTAACATTAATATTTGCTTTTAAGTCGGCACAACTATTGGTTGCTCTTGCAACTATTGTTCCCGCATTTGCATCAGGAATAACGGTGATTGTATTAAAAGAGTCCTTTACAGTCTGCCATCCATTTGGAATGGTCCATTGATAAGTTGCACCTGTTAATTCTGGAATCGTATAAGTAAGATTTCCATTTGTACATGCTTTTGTGTTGCCTGAGATTTCAAGACCAGCACAAATACTTTTTAATGCAACGTAGGCATATGCAAAATGTCCTGATGGAACACAGTTATCGGCTTCAAATGTTAGTGTTACTTGTTGACCTCGCCAAGCCGCCAAATCTACAATCACTTCCGTCCATCCTTTTGTCCAAACTCTGTATAAATTATCGTTTGGATTTGTCGCACTTAAATCATTTGGGGAAGGTTTGCCACTTAATTCAAAACCTTTTTGAAGTGCTAATTGTTGATCGATTACAAAACCTGAGCCACTTTGTTTGGTTGGCAAAAAGTACATGGCATTCGCACATTCCTTTGTTCCTGTACTAGTTGTAAGCGTTGCCGTAAACATTGGCATTTCATAGGAGGTATGTGAGGCATTTTCTAATACCATCGCATATGCATAAGTGATGACATAAGGATCTGTTACTGGCCCAGCTGGAACATTTATGGTATATCCCAAACCTCTGAAAAGCCCACCGTCTGAACCTCCTGTGTTTACTGTTGTCGATCCAATTTTCATGGAATAATTGTAGGAATAGCCATTGATTGTTGGGATTGTTTCAAAATTCCCAAAGTAATCATTTGAGTTGGACGTGAGAACTTCAATTCCATTTGATGACATTCTGTATTCGGGAATAGTCATAGCATATAATGTCCCTAATGGAAAGTAGGAAATCGAGTCGTAATTAATTGTAGCTAATTGCTGCCTAACTGTTTTTTTTTCAAATACTCCGGTATATCCAAACCAGTGAGTGAAGTTGCCGTCAGAAAAATTGATATTGGTAGGACATGTTTGTAATTGCCCCCAAACCTGTGTGCAGCATAATAGCAGAATAAATGACAACAGGTTTTTCATTAATAAATATTTACAGCTTCCGGATCCAGATCGCTTTTCTTGTGAGAAGCTTTTATAAAATCGAAAATACAAAGAGTTCTTAAAGCTTTGTGCTTTCGAAGCATGTTTAACATGTTTTCAACAGCCTATCTAAAGAGTAGAAAACTAGCTGATTTGCAGCTTGATAACTAAAACAAACCACTATTAGCAGCAGATTATTGTTCAATAAAATCTAACAAGAACCTGTTTAGCTGTTCTGTTGCTTCCCACATGCCCATATGACCTACTCCTTCCAAAATATGAACCGTTGGATGGGTAGGCAATTGGATCTGCGGTAACAGGTCGTTCATTGGTGCTGCAACGTCCTCTGTTCCAATTACGAAAAGAATAGGAGTTAGGTTGCCTTTTAATACAGAAGTTCTGTCGGGACGATTCATCATTGCCCGATAATATTGTTTACAAGCAGCAGTACTAAATAATTGGGAGGCATCTATCAGCATAGAAACCATTGCTATATGTTCTTTTTTGAAACTACTTGAAAATAAATTCGGGATGGTATTCTTAAGAAAAGGAGCTGCGCCATAGGTATCCATCAATTCAATCCCCTTTAATCGGTTCAACTTTTTTTCATCAGAGTCAGCCCAAGCCGTACTATGAACCAATCCAAATTTCGATAATTTCTCAGGATAATTTTCGGCAAATGAAAGTGTAATATAACCACCCATGCTATGACCCAGCATGATACAATTTGTTTTATTCTCTGCAGTTAAGATTGCATGGAGGATAGCTGCATAGTCATCGATCGAAATACTAGCATCAGTAACCCTGTCCAAATCTTTTTCAATGATCAGTTCAGAATTTCCTGAGCCAGGCAAATCAGGCACAATGAGTTGACAATGACTAGAAAGAAAATCGATTTGTTTGTCCCATATTTTACTGTCTTCTCCAAACCCATGAATCAATACAACTGGTATGCCTTTTCCAATTACACGATAAGCTATTTTTTTCTGATGGTATAGAAGGAGCTTTTGCATCTTAAAAAAAATTCTTTTGTTTTAACACCAAGAAAAACTGCCATCCTAAAATTAGTAAAGCAAAGAAAGATACCACTTTATATAACCAATCTCCGAAACGGGTATAGAAGGTTAGCTCCTCTGAATAAGGAATCGGATATTTGAAACTAGCGGCTTGATCCCAGGGCCTTGTTTCCAGAATATTTCCTTTATCATCAATCACAGCAGAGATGCCAGTATTGGCCGATCTTGCCACCCATCTTCTATTTTCAATGGCGCGTATTCTTGCATAAGCCAAATGTTGCTTATGCCCTGGCGTATTGCCCCACCAACCATCATTGGTAAGTATCGTTAGAATATTAGCACCCTTTGCAACATAGGAAGCAACATATTCTCCATAAATGCTTTCATAGCAAATGATGGGTGCAACAAAATAGGGACTATTATCAGAATGAAAAACAAAAGAAGCGTCTGACTTGCCATAACCATTAGAACTGCCACCAAATTTTTCGAAAATGGGTCCCATGAATTTCAAAAATGTGGGTAGCGATTCTACTCCAGGTACCAATTTACTTTTATTATAAAATTGTAATGGTTGATTTGCTTTGATCAATACGGCAGCATTAAATGCATCAACATAAACGCCATCCTCTCTTTTGCTCGCAGTGGCAGTAGCTTCTGAACTAGAATAGGATTTGAGCGTTTCGATTCCAGAAACTAAACTTATTTCGGGGTGACGATTTACAAAGTCAAACACGGGCTGATAAAAAATATTATTCCGAACATTATTTTGCCATTCAACAACACTCAATGCTGTTTCTGGCCAAATCACCAATTTGGTTGCGGTATCAATTTGTTTTTCAGAAAGGTTAATCAGGATGGTAATTTGCTTTGCAGCGTTTGACGCATCGAATTTTTGAAATGGATCTATATTGGGCTGAACAATAACCACATTGTTTTGGGCAACACTATTGAAAGTATGTTTCAGTAAATAGAAAAGATTGAAAAAAGAAAACAATAAGGGAAGTAAAAGAAATAAAACAAATTTGATCAGGGTTTTACTTAATGGATTTTTTGATCGGATGGATTGTATAATATCGAATACAAGAATATTGCTGATCAATACCCAAAAAGTTCCACCACTAACTCCCGTATACTCATACCACTGAATCCATTCGGGATGTTCAGCAAATACATTTCCGAGTGAGAGCCAAGGCCAGCTGAGTTGCCAGTTCAAGTGAATATATTCAAACAGCATCCAGAAACTAATAAGTGCAGCATAACCCATAAGTTTGCCCGATCTCTTTTTAACTGCGAAGAAGCCAACCCACGGGATACACATTAAAAGGCTGTTGGCAATAATCGCAGCAACGCTACCAATATCGGTTGAATTCCAAATCCACCAAGTAGTGCTGGCATTCCAAATCAGTATCCCCAAAAATACATGCCAAAAAAATCTGGTTTTTTTTTCAATGCTTTCTGCAATGAATAATAAGGGAACAAAACCGAAAAAAATCAGAAAGGTTAGGGGTGATACCGGCCATGCTGCAAATAGCAATACCCCTGAAAATATACTTAAGCTAAGGGAAATTATTTTTTTCAAATCGCTTTTTTTGAAGTGGGAAGTTCGGAAGAAAAAACGAAAAAGGGATGCCCTTTACGGAACATCCCTTTTTCTTAATAATAGCTTAATTATTTTCTACTGTAATTAGGCGCTTCTTTGGTTACATCAACATCATGTGCATGGCTTTCCTTCATTCCCGCATTGCTGATCTTCACAAATTTTGCTTTTTGTAATTCTTTGATATTCGCAGCGCCACAATAACCCATTCCCGCTCTTAATCCGCCTACATACTGATAAACGATTTCACTCAAATTACCCTTGAATGCAACACGACCTTCAATTCCTTCTGGTACATATTTTTTGATATCGTCTTCCACATCCTGAAAATATCTGTCACCACTTCCTTGACTCATGGCACCTAAGCTTCCCATTCCACGATATTCTTTGAATTTTCTTCCTTCATAAATGATGGTTTCTCCGGGGCTCTCTTCAACACCTGCAAATACACTTCCCATCATTACTAAATTGGCACCAGCAGCTAATGCTTTTACCATATCACCTGTATAACGGATACCACCATCAGCAATTATAGGAATGCCTTTTGCTTTCAGTGCTTTACTAGCTTCCATAATAGCAGTTAATTGTGGCACACCTGCACCCGCAACGATTCTAGTAGTGCAAATAGATCCAGGTCCGATACCCACTTTCACACAATCGGCACCTGCGGCAGCCAATGCCAATGCACCCTCTGCAGTACCCACATTGCCAGCAATAATCTGTAAGCCTTTAAAATTCTTACGCAATCCTTTCAAAGCATCGATAACACCTTTGCTATGACCGTGTGCACTGTCGAGTGTAACGATATCAACCCCTACTTGCTGTAAAGCTGCGGCCCGATCAAATAAATCTTTGGTAATGCCAAGTGCTGCGCCAACTAACAATCTTCCTAATCCATCTTTGCCAGCATTTGGATAATTACGAATCTGAAGAATATCTCGGTAAGTGATTAGTCCGATCAATTTTCCTTGTTTATTTACGACAGGTAATTTTTCGATCTTATAATTACGAAGAATAGTTTCTGCTTTTTTCAGATCGGTTCCTTCAGGAGCAGTAATGAGCTTTTCTTTGGTCATTACTTCTGAGACTTTTCTCTTTTTATTTGTCTCGAAACGAAGGTCACGATTCGTTAAAATACCAACTAGTTTCTGGTTGGCATCTACAATCGGAATACCCCCAATTCTATTTTCTTTCATCAATCTCAATGCATCACCAATAGTGGCTTCAACAAGCAGTGTGATTGGGTCAATGATCATGCCGCTTTCGCTTCTTTTCACTTTGCGAACCTGTTCTGCCTGACGTTCAATACTCATGTTTTTGTGAAGGATACCCAAACCGCCTTCTCTTGCCAAAGCAATAGCCAGAGAAGCTTCTGTTACGGTATCCATTGCCGCAGAAAGCATGGGTACATTTAAAATAATACTCTTGGTTAAATTTGAACGGATGTCAACATCTCGAGGAAGAATTGTACTGTAAGCAGGCATTAGCAACACATCGTCGAAAGTGAGACCTTCTCCGAATAATCTTGAATTTGCAGAGCCTGTGCTTGGGGAACTGTTTCTTATTGCCATGGGCAAAGATACAAAAAAAGATAAAAGATAAAAGAGAAGAGTGAAGAGAGGTGAAAAAAAGTGAAAAATGGAAGAAGTTAATCGAGCATCCGATACATTTTTCCGGGTAGGGATTGCACTGCGCCTTGTAATTCTAGGCTAAGAATTGCTGCTGCAAATGCACTACTGGTTAAGCCGCTGCTTAAATACAGTTCATCCATAGATTTCAACTCGTAACCTCTCAGTAAATCTGCAATGATCAATTCATCATTTGTGAATTCATAAAAAAGAATTCTTTGTTTTTTTGGTACTACAGTTTTTTCCTGCCATCCCATCCATTCCAAAAAGTCAGCCGCACCGCTAAAAAGATATGCTTTGTTTTCTTGGATCAATTGATTGCAACCACAGCTTTTTGAGTCCGTTATTTTTCCCGGAACTGCAAACAATTCGCGGTTATAAGTTGATGCCAGTTCTGCTGTAATGATACTGCCCCCTTTAATGGCTGTTTCAATAACAATCGTTGCATCGGCCATCCCTGCAACGATTCGATTCCTTTTAGGGAAATTATGTTTATCAGGCAAAGTACTCTTCCTGAATTCCGTGAGCAAGCCACCATTTGCTAACATTTCTTTCGATAAGTTTCGGTGCAATGCAGGATAAATTCTGTCTAGTCCGTGTGCCAATACACCCACTGTAGCAATCTTATTTTTCAGCGCCGCTCTATGGGCGATTGCATCGATGCCAAATGCCAGACCACTCAAGATTAATAGATTTTCAGTTGGAAGTTCAGCAATAAAATCTTCGGTTATTTGCTTGCCATAATCGCTATTATTTCTTGTTCCAACAATACTGATGATTTTACCTGCATTTAAATTGCAATTACCATTAAAGTATAATAATGCAGGGGCATCAAAACAATGTAATAGCCTTTTAGGAAAAAGATCGTCACTCTGAAATAAAAGCTGATAATTATTCTTCCTAATAAAATTAAGTTCTTTCTCCGCAGTAGAAAAATCTATAAATTCTTTTATCAGTTTTGCTTTTCGCTCTCCAATTCCTTCTATAGCTGACAACTCTTTTTTCTTTGCTTGAAAGATGGCCGATGCGGTACCCATGGTTTGCAATAAAGATCTGGTAAGTACTGACCCTATTTCCGGGATCATTGTAAGTGCGATCTGGTATATTTCTTCATCTTTCATTCTTGAATATCAATAAAAAAATATTGCAAAGAATGAATCCTAACTCAAATCATTTTAGAGAATAAAAAAAATATTTTAGATAGGATTTACTATAGTTCGGTCACTGTAAATTCGGTTCTTCTATTCATTGATCTTCCTGCATCAGTGTTATTATCTGCAATTGGTTTAGAAGCCCCGTATCCTTTATAGGAAAGTCTCTTACCATCTACACCTTTTGAATTTAAATAACTAACTATTTCTTTTGCACGATTCGTTGATAACAATAAATTATCCTCCTGCTTACCTATATTATCGGTGTGGCCACTGATCTCTAATTTGATAGTAGGATTTTCATTCAACACCTGTAACAATTTATCTAATTCAATAAACGCAGCTGATGGTAATTCGTAGGAATTATTTTTAAATAAAATATTATTAAAAACAAAATTGGCATGCAATGCAACCGGTTGTAATGTGATATTTTTTTGATAAGTGCTATCAGCTTCTTTTTTACTTAAAGTATATTGTTCACTATAAAATAAATAACCCTTTCTGTTTACAGTAAATGTATAATCTCGGCCTGTTGGAAGTGTGATGAAGTATTCGCCCTTCTCATCGGTCTGTACTTTCATTAATGCTTTATTATTCTCGTTGTCGAAAAGTTCAACTGAAGAAGGTATGCCCTTTCCAGTTGTTTGATCCGTTACGAATCCTTTTACATAGAGTGTTCTATACGGACGAATATCAGGTCGCATTTCAAATTGATACAAATCCAAATCCCCCCGACTATCAAATCTGTCACTGGCATAATAGGCCGTTAATCCATCAGCAGAAACTGCAAGGCTTCCTTCGTTCTCAATGGTATTGATGGGATAGCCAATATTTTCTGGGATACCCCACTGACCAGCTACATTTTTTCTGAGCAAATAAATATCTGATCCGCCATAACCTGGTAAGCCATCGGATGTATAGTATAATGTTTGATTATCAGGATGAATAAAGGGTGCTAATTCATCTCCCTTTGTGTTTATATCAGGTCCCATATTTCTGGCTGGACTCCACCTGCCATCTGCATTGCGGTAACTAACGTAAAGGTCTTTTCCTCCGTAACCACCGGGGCGATTACTACTAAAATAGAGGACGCGATTATCCGGACTCAAACTAGGAGAGCTTTCCCAAAATTCTGTGTTGATATTGGCACCTAGATTTTCTGGTTCACTCCAGCCATTTGGGGTGTAGACTGATTTGTAAATATCAAAATTACCAAAACCCTGTCCAGAAAACTGACCGGCAAATAAGATCCAATCACCATCTTGAGAAGAAGTGATCGCGCCTTTTTTGGGTTCTATATTAATATCTCCTTCAATTGGTTTTGCTAGTGAAAATCCTTTTTTCGACATGCTGCTTTCCATGAAATCCTCACGCATATGCATCCCCGCTCTTGTAAAAACCAAGATATTATCAGACACTGTAACCGAAGGATAATATTCGGCATAAATACTATTCACACTATCACCTAAATTGATCGGATTAAAACGATAGAGATCTTGATTAGGATGTTTTTTTTGGTAATCAATTGCAAATTCAAAACACTTACGTCGATACTTTGCGGCATTCACACTTCGATCACTGATCTTGGGAATATTTAAAAATTCATCAACGATTGTAAGCGCACTTTCGAACTGTCCGAGCCCAGCTATATTTATGGCATAAGGCAATTTATAAACCTGAAAATAGATACTGTCTTTTGCTTTTGCTTTTTCATATAAAAGCACAGCTTCTTTATACAATTTTAATTGTCCATACGCTGCGCCAAGAGATAAATAAGCGTCTACAAAATTGCTATCAATTAAGATGCATTCCTGCAAAACGGGGATGGCTTCTTTGATTCGCTCTTCTTTCAAAAGAACGATGGCATCATCATATTTATCAAGCGCCTTGGGCTTTACTAGATCAGGGTTATAGCTTTGAGCGAATCCAAAACTAGCAATCAATAAAAAGGGTAAAACAAGAAATGACTTCATACAATAATTGATGAAGGGAAGTTCGTTTAAATCAAGCAATGGCTTTGTTAAAATTGAGTAGCTATTTATGGAACGTTCACATATTTATGTATCTGTAAACTCAATTCCCATTTCGGATTTTCTTTGATGTAATCGATGATCATCGGAGTGTTTACATCAGCACGATCCCATTCTGGTTGTAAGTATAATTTACAATGTGGGTTTGCTTCAGTTGCGTAAGACTCTGCCCAGGCAAAATCATACTTATTAAAGATTACCACTTTTAATTCATGCGCTTTTGGAACGATGGCTGCAATGGGAGCTTTGAACTTTTTCGGAGATACGCAGATCCAGTTCCAGAACCCACTCAATGGAGCTGATCCTGATGTTTCAATATTGGTCTCAAATCCTGCAGCATGTAATGCAGCAGTTAACTTATCTAAAGGATGTAAGAGCGGTTCGCCACCAGTGATGATCGCTAATCGTCCCGGATAGGCTTTTGCATTTTCCACAATTGTTTCAATACTTTGAAGCGGATGTTTGGAAGCATCCCAGCTATCTTTTACATCACACCAAACACAACCCACATCACATCCGCCCAAGCGAATAAAATAAGCGGCTCTGCCTTGATGAAATCCTTCACCTTGGATGCTGTAAAATGCTTCCATTACTGGTAAGAAATCGGTTGATTTTGAAGTTGTAGTCATCTAATTTATTGAATACCGTTATTGGTTTTGTAAGCTTGAAGCGTGTTTTTCAACAGGCCAGCAATGGTCATCAAACCAACACCGCCTGGAACCGGCGTAATGGCACTGGTAAGCGGCGCCACTTCTTCATAAGCCACATCGCCTTTAATACGGAATCCTTTTTTTGCAGTGGCATCAGTAACCCTTGTAATACCTACATCAATTACTACTGCTCCGGGTTTGATCATATCGGCTTTTACAAATTCTGGTCGGCCAAGTGCTGCCACAAGAATATCAGCTTGCAAACAAATTTCTTTCAAATTAGGTGTATGTGAATGGCAAATGGTTACCGTACAGTTGCCATTGGGAATATTACTACTTAAAAGGATGCTCATTGGGCGGCCTACAATATTACTCCTGCCAATCACTACTGCATGTTTGCCCTTGGTTTCTAAATGAAAGAATTCTAGCATCATCATAATGCCATAAGGGGTTGCGGGTATAAAGCTAGGAAGGCCTTGCATTAATTTGCCGGCACTGGAAGGGTGAAATCCATCCACATCTTTCGATGGGTCAATCGCTTCGATTACTTTCTGCTCCTTAATTTGTTTAGGTAGGGGTAATTGAACCAAAATTCCATCAACCAAAGGATTATTATTCAGTTCGGTAATCTTTGCAAGTAGCGTGGCTTCGTCGATATCCGCTTCAAACCTTACAAGGGTAGAGATAAAGCCGATTTCCTCACAATTTTTAACTTTTGAAGCCACATAAGTTTCGCTGGCGCCATTGGAACCTACCAAAATAGCTGCTAAATGAGGGGGTCTATTCCCCACCGATATTAATTTTTCTGTCTCTGCTTTTAGGTCTTGTTTAACCGCAGCTGACACTAATTTGCCGTCTAGTACTAACATGCCGCAAAAATAAAGCCAAAATGAAAGGAATCCCTATTTTTTTAGATAATGATTGTTAGTTAGTTATACATTAAATTAATATTTATGCAAATAATTGGTAGTTTTTTGATGAAGCATGCAACGTTTTCCGATATAAAACTGCCTATTTAAGGTTTCCTTAACTTTTTATTGTTAATTAGTTAACATTTTAAGAAAGACGTTATATTCGCATTATCTAAAAACTAAACACTTATGAAATTGAGAAAAATTGTATTGTTTTTTGCAATGCTAATTGGGTGGTCAGTTATTTCTCTCGCACAAACTAAGCTTGTGTCTGGAAAAGTTACTGGTTCTAACGACCAACCTATTAGTGGCGCTACTGTAAAAGTGGCCGGTAGTTCAGCTGCTGCTACTTCTACCAATGAAAAGGGAGAATTTAAAATTTCTGCCAAAGATGGTAGCGTACTCCAAATTAGTTCTGTAGGTTTTAAAAGCACTACTGTAAAAGTTACAGGGGCTGGAAACTACAATGTGAGTCTAGAAGTTTATATAAACGTGATGGACGAAGTTGTTGTAACAGCGGGTGGTATTAAAACTAAAAGAAAAGAAATTGGTACTGGCGGTACTTTAATTAAAGCCGACAATTTGATTGCAGCTAAGCCTGTAACAATTGCTGGTGGATTGCAAGGTAAAGTTGCCGGTTTGCAAATTAACGCAACAAATGGTGGTGTTAACCCTAGTTTCAGATTGGTTTTACGTGGACAACGTTCCTTGACTGGTAATAACCAGGCCTTGGTGGTGTTGGATAACGTAATCGTACCAAACGAAGTTTTGGGTAACTTAAACCCTGAAGATGTTGAAAGTGTAAACGTTTTGAATGGTGCTGGTGCTGCTGCCCTTTATGGCTCTTCAGCGTCTAACGGTGCCTTGATCGTTACTACCAAAAAAGGTGTAAAAGGTCAGAACACTGTTAACTTTCAGAATACAACTACTATTGAAGCGCCTGCTTTCTTCCCTAAATTCCAGAAAGGTTTCGGTGCCGGTGGTACTGGTTACGGTTACTGGGGTAATTTCTCTTACTTAGAGAACCAATCATACGGTCCGGCTTTTGACAACGTAAAAAGACCAATTGGTGCTCCATTAGAAAATGGACATCAGGATTCTGCTGTTTACGGATATAGCGAAGGACATACTAAATTCTGGGAAACAGGTTTAACTAACCAAACAGATTTCTCGGTATCAAGTGGTGATGAGAATTCTACATTATATATGTCTGGTCAGTATGTTACAGTTACCGGTACAACTCCTGGCGACAAGTACAACAGAACTAACTTTAGAATGAACGGAACTCGTAAAGTGGGTAACAAAATCAATATTTCTTATTCTTCTAGTTATACGCAGAATAGATATGATATCACTACTCAGACAGGTTCTATGTACGGCAATATGCTGAACATGCCGAATAACGTAGATGTTACTAAGTATAAGGACTGGAGAAATAATGAATTTGCTAACCCAATTGGATTCTATAATCCTTGGTATGCGAATCCTTATTTTACTGCAGACAACTATCGTTCTAATGTAAGAAACGATTATTTCGTTGCTAACTTAGAGGTGAAATATTCACCAATTCAAGGATTAGACATTGTGGCTCGTCAGGGTATCACAACAAGAAATACTTCTAATAAAGATTGGGTTGGTCAGTTCTTATATACAGCTTATTCAAAGCAAACTGATCAGAGTTCAAAAGCAGATATCGCTGCTTCTGTAAGTGATGGTGCTTCTTATACAACTAATTTATTGACTGATTTTTATGCCCAGTATCAACATAAATTCAACGATTTTAGCTTGAATTTAATTGGTGGTACGCAGTGGAGACAAGACCAAGCAAAAAACATAGGTGTTTCTGCTAATGGGTTAGTGATTCCTGAATTATACAATGTTGCAAACGGTGTAGGAACTCCAGGTGCTAGTGAATCAAACTATATGGCTCGTCAGTTAGGTGTTTATGCTGATGGTCGTTTAGGCTATAAAGGATATGTTTTCTTACATGTTACTGGTCGTAAGGACTGGGTTTCTATTCTTAATACTAATAGCAACTCTTTCTTCTACCCAGCGGTTGACTTATCTTTCATCGCTACAGATGCGATCAAGGCTTTGAAAAACAATCCTGTTGTGAGCTATTTGAAATTACGTGCTGGTTGGTCTAAAGTTGGTCAGGTTAACTTAGGTGGTACTTATGGTGCCTACCAATTGTTACCTACTTTCTCTTCTAACGCATATGGTTTCCCTTATGGTTCAATGGCTGGATATAGTGTGGGTAACACATTAGTTGCGCCTAACTTACAACCAGAAATTACAAAGGGTATTGAATTCGGATTTGATTTGAATTTGTTTAAAGACAGATTTACTTCTAACGTAACTTATTTCAATACTAAAACAGATAATCAAACTGTAAACGTTTCTATTTCTAGCACAACAGGTTTCACTGGTTTGAGAACCAATACCGGTCAAACTCAAAGTAAAGGTTTAGAGCTAACCGCACACTATACTGTTATTGATAATCGCAGAAATAAAGGATTAACCTTAACAGTTGGTGGTAACTATACTTACTTAGATAATAATGTAAACTTCATCAGTGATCAGCTTCCTAAATTGGCTTTAGCAACTTACGGTTCTACTGCAGGTTCTTATGCTGTTGCAGGAAAAGCTTTCCCAGTGATTATGGGATACGATTACAAGCGTGATCCTCAAGGACATGTTATTGTAAACTCGGTAACTGGTATACCAACCAAATCTGATACTATTTCTGTATTAGGAAGTGCCGTTGTTAAAGACAAAATCGGTATTGATATTTCTGCAGAGTACAAAGGCTTTAGATTGTCAATCGTAGCTGAATACCGCGGTGGATATGCTGCTTACCAATCAATGGGAACAGAATTAGATTGGTCTGGTACTGGTTACAGAACTGCGATTTACGACAGAAAGAGCTTTGTATTCCCTAACTCAGTTTATTGGGATGGAGCTAAATATGTAACAAACTCTAATATTTCAATTGCAAATGGTAATGGTAACAATGGTTTCTGGACCGATGGTATCAACAGAGATATTACCTCTAACTATTTAACTTCTGGTGCATTCTGGAAATTAAGAGAGGTTACACTATCTTATACTTTACCATCATCTGTATGTGCTAAAACTAAGATCTTTAAAGGAATTACGGTAAGTGCTCAAGGTAGAAACTTACTAGTTCTAATGGCAAAAGATAACTACTATACCGATCCTGAATATCAAGATGCTGGTGCTGGTAGTAATGGTGTTGGTTTAACAGGTATTAGCCAATCACCGCCATCTAGATTCTTTGGTGGTTCAATTAAATTTACATTTTAATTCATCAACTAAATTTTATCTACATGAGCCTCAATCCAAATAAAATTTTAGTTAAACATAAATTAGTTAATATGAAAATGATTAAAGCAATATTTTTTGCAGGAATGCTTATCGTAACAGCATCTTCTTGTAAAAAACAACTTGACATCAATAAAGATCCCAACAATGCTGTTGGTGCTAACCCTCAGTTGGTGTTACCACAGGCATTGACCGGAACTGCTAATAATCTGAACGGATTTAATTCAATGGGTGCGCAGCTTGCAGGTTACTCTGCAAACGCAGGTGGTTATGGTGGTTTTGGTACTTCCATTACTTATAACTTCTCTGCTTCAGATTTTTCTGGCAGATTTACTACTACTTACGATAACCTAGAAGATTATCAATACATCATCAATTACGCAAAAGGCAATCCTTTGTATTCTTATTTTGTAGGTGCTGCTAAGGCGATGAAAGTATTGAGTTATCAGCTCTTAGTAGATACTTATAATGATGTTCCTTATTCAGAAGCATTACAGGGTGCAAGTATTTTAACTCCAAAATACGATGCAGCTGTGGGTATTTATAAGAGTCTTGCGGATGAGTGTGATTCTGCAATGGCTTCTTTTGTAAAAGGTGACGCTACTCCAGGTGTTACTCCTCTAAGTACTTACGATGTAATGTTTAAGGGTAATGTAGCTAACTGGAAGAAATTCATCAACACATTGAAATTGCGTATTATCATTAGAGGTAAAGGCAAAGTAACTTTCTCTAACACAAATTTCACTGCAGATGGTTTCTTAACCGCTGATGCCCTCATTAATCCTGGTTTTGCCAGAGATAATAATCGTCAGAATCCTAAATGGAATACTTGGGGATACGGTTACACTGGTAGTGATGCAACCAAATCTTGGATGCCCAACAAATATATCATGGCTTTCTATGATGGAACTAAAATTACCGATCCAGGAAGAGGTGCAGCCATTTACTACAAATTCCCTGCTACTGGAACCAACCAGTTAGGTGTAGAAGGTACAGGTATACAAGCTAGCCCTGCAGGAAGTTTCTGGTATTCAAACCCAACAAGAAGCGGATCTACTTCAGGTGCTTGGAGCGGACCATTAAAAGGACCAACTGCTGGTTATCCAGTGATTACAGCTGCTGAAGCTTATTTCTTAAGAGCGGAAGCTGGTTTATTAGGTGTTACTGCTGAAAGTGCACAAACCAATTTCGATGCTGGTGTTGCTGCTGCTTTCAAGTATACTTACACTTTAGAGAACGGTACGGCAACTTCTGCAGATCCTGCAGCTGCTGTAACTAAATATCAAGCTGATAACTCAGCAAATGTCTTGGTAAACTTTAGCTTAAACACTACTACTGCTCAAAAATTAGAAGCAATCATTACGCAAAAATATATTGCTGCGAATTTTGTGAACAGTGAAGAAGGTTGGAATGAATATCGTAGAACTGGATATCCTACCGTGATACCTGGTGGACCAGCATATGCAACTTTTGCATCTACTGTTTCTGAAAGTACACGCGCAGATAAGTTACCAGCAAGGATTTTATATCCTTCACAAGAGGGGGCTTATAATTCAGCGAATGTTCCTATAGGTATTTCACCGTTTTCTTCAACCATCTTCTGGGCTAAATAAATTTTAAAATACTAAGAATATGAAAAAAATAATAAAGAGTTTCATGATCTCAGCGTTGGCTTGCTTTTCTTTAGCTTCTTGCTTGAAGACGGTAAATACCAATGTGAATGACATTAACTATACTGCTAATTTTGTACAATTAGAATATGTAAAAGATAGTGGCCAAACTACTATCAACGCTGGTTTGCAATATTTTGGGGGAGGCACTCTTTTGTTTCCACCTTCTGATGCGGTAGATACCATTTACTATCAAGTTACTTATAATGGATCTACTCCTGCTCCTTCAGATGTTACTGTAACATTGGGTGCTGATTGGACTGCTATGACAGACAACTTCGCTAATGATGCAATCGTTTATGATAAGTTACCCGATTCTACTTTTAATCTAGTAACACCAACTGTTACTATTAAAGCTGGTTCTAGAGTAGCTTATGCAAAATTCGTAGTGTATCCTAGCAAAATAGATCCAAGTAAGTCTTTTATGTATCCATTGGCTCCTACAGTTACGGGTACTAATGTAAGTAAGAACTTTGGCCATATCTATTTCCACACCATTGGTAACCCAATGGCGGGTCCTTACACATGGGATTTCTATAGATATCCAACTCTAACTAGTACTTACCCAACTGGATATGATGGAGCTTCCTTCTTTGGACGTTCTGCAACAGCCTTACCTGTGAATCCTAAAGTATTTACAGTGCCAACAGGATATTATACACAGCCTAACTATTTAGTATCATTTACCAATACTGGTGGTGTATTAAGTGCTTTCAAAGCCGTGATTGACCCTGCGATGGTTCCTGCCTACTTTACTGCAGGTAACGTATCAATTGTTCAGAATCCAGTTATTACAGTTACCCCTGATAATAAGAAGATCACTTTGAACTATGTGGCATTTAACGGTTCTGCTTACAGAAACTGTTGGGATGTGTTCACACATAAATAATAGACTTAGTTGATAAGACTATATTCTACGCCCCCGAGCAATCGGGGGCTTTTTTTTGCTACTTTTGACGCTCAAATTAAAATATGGAACAGCAGCCTAACAGTCAATTGAATATCGAAATCAGCGAAGAAACCGCAGAAGGCACGTACGCCAATCTGGCCATCATCACCCATAGTCATGCAGAATTTGTGGTTGATTTTGTGAATGTAATGCCCGGCACACCTAAGAGCAAGGTTAAATCGCGTATTATATTAACTCCCATGCACGCTAAGCGTTTTATGAAGGCATTAGCAGAAAATGTAGAGCGTTACGAGCAGGCGAACGGTCTGATCCACGATTTAGAACAGGTTGAAATTCCGATGCATTTCGGCGGACCCACACCACAAGCTTAATTTAGGAACATCTTTTATGATATATCATACTTTAAGCCAACCATCTGTGTTGGCTTTTTCATTTTATATGCGCTAGATGCTTGAGAATTAGCCCTTTGCGAAAAATATTTCAATCTTTTATAAACAAATGCAATTTATTAAGTTACTGTATATCAATCAGTTATGAGTTAACAATGCCTATACTATTCACAAATGTGTAAAAATCAATGGGTTTTGTGCTCGATTATTTGGTTAAGAACGATGGCCCCCTTACTTTTGCTGCCCGCCGGTAAAAAAGCGGGAGTTCTTAGAAAGAAAATAGTTTAAATAAAGAGCAAAAAGGTTTGGCAGGAGAGTTGATAAAGTGTACCTTTGCAACCCGCTAGGAAAAAGCGGAAAAAGTTCTTAAAAAAATAACACGATAAAGTTGGTCAAGGCCTTTAAAAAGTTTTGGTCATAATAATAGGAAGAGTTACTTTTGCAGCCCGATAAAAAGGGGGCTTTAGTGATGA
>CAIJLK010000294.1 GCA_903821465.1 uncultured Bacteroidota bacterium
AAAATGCGAACACCGTGATCCGCATGCCTTGCGGTGGCGGTATGGCTGCTGGTCCATTCCACTCACAAACCAATGAGGCTTGGTTTACCCATGTGGCTGGTTTGAAAGTGGTGTATCCATCTTCACCCGCAGATGCTAAGGGGTTACTGATTGCAGCGATCAACGATCCGAATCCTGTGATGTTCTTTGAACACAAGGGTTTGTATCGAAGTATCAGCGGTCCGGTTCCGGCAGAATATTATTCAGTTGAAATTGGCAAGGCAAAAACTGTGAAAGAAGGAACTGATCTTAGTATCATTACTTATGGCGCTGCTGTGCATTGGGCTTTAGAATATCAGGAAAAAAATGCTGCGGTTGACTTACATATTATCGATCTGCGGTCGCTAGTGCCACTTGATTATGAAGCCATCAAAGCTGCAGTTGCCAAAACAGGAAAAGTATTGGTATTGCATGAGGATAATTTAACCGGGGGCTTTGGAGGGGAGATCAGTGCCTGGATCAGCGAGCATTGTTTTGAATTATTGGATGCACCTGTAATGCGTTGCGCATCGCTCGATACACCCATTCCTTTTAATCCATTGCTCGAAAAAAATTATATGGCGAAGAGTCGCCTGAACGAGTGTATCGAAAAATTGACAGCTTATTAAATTAGTAGTTGAATAAAATAAATCTATGAACCCACGCATCAGTATCAAATCCATTTTTTTATTTCTTTGCTTATTTGCTTTATCAAGTAAGACAATTGTAAGAGCTCAGGCGAAAGAATACAGTCCAGCATTTTTTACAGACGCCGATCGCGAGAAAAAAATTGCCGCACTTTATCCACTGGTAGAAAGTTTGTATAAAGATTATGCCGAGAAGAATCATATACCCGGCTATTCTTTTGGAATTATGCTTGATGGTAAATTAGTTTACTCAGGTGCGGGTGGATTTATTGATCTACCAAATAAAATTCCAGCTACTACTAAATCAATGTTTCGTATCGCATCAATGAGCAAGAGCTTTACAGCAATGGCTATTTTGAAATTGCGCGATGAGAATAAAGTAAAATTGGATGAGCCTATCAAGACTTATTTGCCTGAAATGAAAGGTCAGCAATTAACTTCCGATGCACCACTAATCACTGTTCGCCATTTGCTCACACACTCTGCAGGATTTCCGGAAGATAATCCCTGGGGTGATCGTCAGCTATCAGTTACAGAAGATGATTTTCAGGATATGCTAGAAGGGGGTATAAGTTTTTCGAACGTGCCTGGAGTTGCCTATGAATATAGTAATATGGGCTTCGCGATGTTGGGGATGATCATTAAGCAACAAACATTATCACACTATAGCGATTATATTGCCAAACATATTTGGAAGCCTCTCGGGATGACTGATGCGGAATGGGAATATACAAAAGTACCTGCCAATATTTTGGCGAAAGGTTATCGTTGGTTGAATAATAATTATATTGAACAACCCATGTTACACGATGGGATCTATGGTGCGATGGGTGGTATGATCGTATCAATCGAATCATTCGCGAAATATGTGGCATTACATCAACAAGCATGGCCTGCAAGAAACGATGCAGAGAATGGAATTATTAAAAGGAGTTCTATCCGCGAAATGCATCAGCCTTGGCGCATTTCTGGATTGAATGCAAATTATAAATATCCAAGTGGCAGACCATCTCCATTGGCAACTGCATATGCATATGGATTGCGTTGGAGCAGAGATGGAGAAGGAAGAGAAACGATCGGACATACAGGTGGCTTGCCAGGCTTTGGAAGCAACTGGCAGATCCTTCCTGATTATGGTATTGGTGTTATGTTCTTTGCCAACGCAACTTATGCGCCAACATCTTTAGCCAATACCATGGTGTTGGATACGCTAGTTCGATTAAGCGGCATACAAGCGCGCGAACTACCAGCTTCAAAAATTTTAACGCAACGCAGAAATGAGTTAGTGAAATTATTACCCGATTTTAAAGGAGCAGAAAAGAGCGGAATCTTCGCCATGAATTTCTTTATGGATTATTTTGTAGAGCCCATGCAAAAAGAAGCGACAGATATTTTTGCAAAAGCAGGCAAAACAATTTCAATTGGAGAAGTAGTTCCTGAAAATCAATTGCGTGGATACTTTGATATTAAAGCCCAGAACGGAACTGTTCGAGTAAGTTTTACATTGTCTCCAGAGAAAGATCCGAAGGTGCAGGAGTATCATATCAAACTGTTGTAAGAAGATAAAAGATAATAGATAAAAGATAAAAGTGAAAAGATAAAAGATAAGAGATAAAAGATAATAGATAAAAGTGGCTAGTGAGTTAGAAAGTGAAGAGTTATTCCTATAAGAGCTAACTCTTCACTCTTCATTCTTCACTTTTATCTTTTCACTTTTATCTCTTCACTTCTTTTTCTTCTCCTGGATGATAATTTTTCTCGACATGTTTAAGCACATCGTCCTTATAAAATAGTACTTCTTTAAACTGTCCTTTGGTGTACATTTCTGCTTGGTCGGTAAAATGTTTGGATGTTGGGTCGCCATTTTCTCCGCCTGCTAATAATGATTTTGCTTTTACTTTTTTACCAAATTCTACTGCGCAAATAAAACTATTGCCATTGTATCCGTAGCGGCGATTGGTGCCGTTAAATGATTTGCTCACAAATGATGGTAAACATCCCCAGGTCGAAGCTGCAAGTCCCGCAGGA
>CAIJLK010000295.1 GCA_903821465.1 uncultured Bacteroidota bacterium
TCTGGATCGTCATTCATCGGGTCTCTAGGGATTTTACGGATAAACTTGATGAGAGCACCTTTTAAATCCGTTTGATTGCTTACGCCCTTTTCCAAAATCTCTAAACTAGGGGGATAACCAGATTGATCTAGCGTTTTTTTTATCTTTCCCTCATCAACCGCTTTCTTATACTGATCTATTGCCTCTCTGATCTGCCTAAGAGCCTGCTTTAATTCAGTTTCTTTGTTGCGTTGTATCGTTACTTGTACAATAGGCGTAGCACCTGTGGCCAAAATAGCGACGATCAACACAGTGACGACTAACTCAATTAATGTAAATCCAGAGTTTCTCATTTATGGTGTTATTGGTTGTACTTGGACATCAACAGGATTCGGTTGAATTTGTGGGGGTAGCTCTCTCTCCAGCCTTAACCCACCACTCATCGGCATACTGATCTGTGGTCGATCATTAATCATAGTCTCCGTTCCTGACCAGTACTCAGAAACTTCAGAATTGGGGCGACTAATATTTCCTACAATACGTGGGGTAATGGCCAAAATGATTTCAGTTTTATTCTTTGAGTCCTCTTGATCAGAAAACAAACGACCCAACAATGGAACATCCCCTAGACCTGGCAACTTACTCGTATTTTTACGTTCAGCATCTAAAATTAAGCCTGCGAGTACTTGAGTTTCACCATCTTTAAGTCTTAGTTGAGTAATCGCATTTCTAGTGCCAATACTATAAACATTGGCACCATTTTTAGTGACCGTTTTTTCGCCTAGCGAACTCACCTCTAGTTCTACTTTAATATTCACAAAATCATCCAGAGTGATGCGGGGCTGCACATCTAACTTTAAGCCCACATCTATATAAGAGACACTCTCTGAAATACCCACGTTAGCAGTCGAAGTAGTTGTAATAATTGGTACTTTATCACCGACCAATATTTTGGCTTTTTCATTATTTCGCACACGTATTCTTGGGTTAGAAATCAAATTCACATCGCCTGTAGTTTTTTTGAAATTAAGCGCAGGATTGGGCGAAACATTAAAAGACCCATCATATAAATGTTTCAAATTCTGGATTGTAAGGGGTGTCACCGCAGTCGCATTAGTTGCTACAGCCACTCCTCCCACGGCTGCAACAGTAGTTGTTCTAGGAATACTATTTACAGAAATTTGGTTAGGGTAGTTAATCCCCAATTCTTGCAATCGAGAACGCGTCACCTCTAGCACTTCCATTTCCAGCACCACTTCTGGATCAGCCAAATCATTAGCGGCCACCAATTTTTCCGCAATTCTAATGACTTCTGGGGTATCACGCATGACGATCATGTTCAGCCTATCGTCTGTAACAACATCTTTAGTTTTTAATACCGTCTTAATCGTGAGTGCCATTTGAGCCGCGGATACGTTAGTGAGATAAAAGCTACGGATCATTAACTCCTTATAATCCTTATTTTTTTGTATGGTATTCGGAAAAATCAGCGCACTGGTTTCCGTCAACGCTTTTTTATCTAACCCATTAGTAGCAAGTACCATTTCTATTGCATCTTCAATCGATGCATTTTTAATGAACGCCGTAGCCTTGGTTTCACTTTTAATATCTTTATCAAGAATAAAATTAATCCCCGTTGCCCGAGACAGTGCCTCAAACATCATTTTGACACTCACATCGCGAAACTCTAATGTCACTGGCTTTTCAAATGGGGGTTTGAGTTTAGGTGGCTCAATGCGCGACAAAGGATTTTGGTTGTGAATTTCCGTTTGAAGTACCAATGCTTGTGCATTGTTGGGATTTTCCATTAAGACGCCTCGCAAAATAGCAAGCGCGGCATCCGTGTTTTTAGAGCTATTAAGCTTTTGGGCTTCTTCAATACGAAGTACATGCTTTTTTTCGCGCTCGATACTCGCTTTGCCTGAAATGGCACGCACATTATTTGGAGCCAAAGCGATAACGCGTTCGTAAAGAGCATTAGCTTCATCAAACTGCCCATTTTTGAGAGTTTTTTCTGCCTCAGTTAGCAACTCTGCAATCGATTGATCTTGCGTAACCAATAAGTCTTTTCGGGGTATCGCTGCCTCTGGTTTCGCACTCGATTGCTTTTTAGCATTAGCAGTTCGCTCCTCTGGGGTCTTCCCGGACACCGAAGACTTTTCCCATGGTGCAAAGGCACAACCATTTAACAACAAAGCAGCTAGCCATAATGTGACTAGCCTCCTAACCGTTAACTGCGATTGATTATTAAATTGAAGACTTAACATAAGCAAAATTCCTTGTGTGTGTACACGCATTCATTACATTAATTTGTTCCATCTGGATTAGAACCATTCATGGTTTCGGTGCCTATTGGCGGCCTCATTGCTTTAGAAAGTACTTTAACTAAGCCCAAAGGGAGATAAGTAAAAGTTAAAGCATTCGCATCCTCTTTATCAAGGCGCCAAACTGGATCCACATTTTTTCCAACCCATACCGACAACACCTTGTTATTCGCAGATAAAAATATCTGCTTCCCTTGTGGGCCATCTTCAAGTTTTCCCAGATAAAAGAATGGGACTGGCGGTGCAACTGGGACCGGCTTTTCCACTTGGACCGCTGCTGGTTTAGGTGGAGGTGGGGGCAAATACCAAGTTTTAACTTTAAAGATATCCTGTGACTTTAAAGATTTGTCATGGACAAATAGATGTTTATTCAATAAGTCTGGCAACACCGACATCTCATCTTCACTCACCTGAGCTGGCAAGCCAGCTTTATCAATCACTTGGCTGCCCTTTGGTTTGCTAATTAGGGATACAGCTTCTTCCTGCGGCTCTTGCACAAAATAAACCCCAGCGAGCGTTAGCACCACTGCTAATCCAATAATCCACCATCTTTGTTGAGATGTTTTGATCTTCATGGCATACGACTTAAAAATAGGACATAACTCAGTTTGATTTGTACCGCACCGTCTTTAACGGAGTCGCGTTTGAGACTTACTTCGGACAAGCCCAAGGTCGGAAATTTCTCGCTCGCACTGGCAATAAAATCATGTAGATTTTTGTAGTTAGATTGCACTGGAAAAATAATCGCATAGCGCATTAAATGTGGATTGTTCACATCTGGCGCCATTTTATATTCGCCAACAACCAAACTAATCCCTTTTTCTGTGGCCAATTGATGTATCTGCGCTAAAACTTTGGAGAGTTCACTGACCGGCGGAAATTGTTGATAAAACTTTTGAAGTGCCTGCTCATCATTGAGCTTAGGTTTTTGCTCTTCGACATAGCCTCTCGGTTGTTGACTTAAGAAAGCCAATTCTTGCGTTTTTTGTTGCAAAGACCGCTCTGCAGGCAGCAGTGAGATCAGCCCCATAAATACACAGCCGATCAAGGTCAATCCCCCTAGCATTCCGAGGACACCTAGTTGATGGCGCAATACTTCCATTTGGCGAAGTAATTTGATCATGGCTTTTCTTTCCAATTGGCCATCACCATGAAGCGAATCGGATGTTGATCCATATCCTCTAATATCTCATGCTTAACTAGATAAATATTTACTAAATCATGACTAGCTTCTAACCGTTCCAGGTAGCTAAACATGGTCTTGACATTCTTAGCCTCGGCATTGATTTTAAGTTCACGCTTTTTGGAATCAGGCTCAATCGATAAAATCGCCACATCGTCTAATGCCGCTCCTTCTAGCGCATCAAAAAGATTCCCCCAAGGGATCATTAAAAAGGCGGCTAATTTTTTAGCCTCCTCAATTTTCGCGACCAGCTCTGCCGAGGACTTTGCTTGCGGTTTTGGCGCCTCCTTATTCAAACCCCGACTGGTTTTGACTTGTTGAATGGATTGATCTAATTCAAGCACTTGCTGTTGAAGGGCAAGATTAAACTGCGCCACCCCAATGAGTAAAATTACAGCAAGCACAAGAACGACCATGCCCGACAACGAAGGCTTGCGATTTGATGCGTAATCTAGTGAGATGGGATACATCATTAAAACACCGCACTCAATGAAATAGCATAAGGTTGATCTTGATTCGGCACATAACCTGCGATTGCTTTATGATCTACTTGAAGCGTTTGCCACGCTGGATTATTTTGCTTAAATAACTGTTTAATTTGCTCATCTTTAATTGATGGTAACGCACTAAAATAAACTTTCGGCTGCACATTTTGCCAACCCGCCAATAACATTTCCCGTGTGATTAATGCAGATAAGTCCTTAGACCAATCCTCGGTGATGGTACATGCTGCGATGCTTTGCCATGATCCATCTCGTATTAATGCGATATTGAGACGTCCTGGTTCCACTTGAACAAAACAACTCGCAGTCGTATCTATCTGCCGACGAACACCATTAAATCCACTCATCAAATACGGCTGTATGGAAGTAAGCTTACAGCGATATTGCTTGCACAACCCTTCAATCCCTGAAACCAAATCAGTATCAACCGCGCTGATGAGCAAGGTGTCCCCATGGGGCAAAGGATTTACGCGCACCAGCCAGTCATCGACGCTGTCACCATAACTCTCTCTAAAACAATGCGTAGCCACTGCCATCACTTTTTCAGCAGGGCTAAAAGCCGGCAAGGCTGGAATGATTTTATAACGGACCATATGATTAGAAAGCACAATAGTAATAGGCAAACCATCACCTGATTGACCAAGGATATTTTCTAGCTCGGCCAAAGCGGCGGTCCAAGACTTAGATTGGGGGTTAACCTTAACCTTAGCATGACGCTTTTCAAGCAAGCGCTGACCCAATCCCTGTTGCAAACGCACTAGTGCAACAGCATCTAAAGCAAGGCTTGCGACTTGGCGCTTTAGCCAATGAGTCTTAAAGTGAGATAAAGGTAACACGATTAATCTCTTCTAAAGTAGTTTTTCCGCTAGCGACGGCTTGGACGGCCGTTTCGCGCAACAAACGTAGTCCTTTTTTACTAGCCGTTTCTTTTAATTTACGGATTGGTTCACGGGCCACGATCATTTCACGAATTTCATCATCCAATATCAGCAGTTCAGCTACAGCCATTCGACCTTTATAGCCAGTCCCCCGGCATTGACCACACCCTTGGCCTTTTAAAAAATGCATCTTAGCGGCTGCGGCTTTAGTCACCGCAGATTCCACCAATAATTCATCAGATGGCTGATATGGCACTGCGCAATGCGTGCAATTTAATCGCACCAAACGCTGCGCTAAAATCCCGTTCAACGCAGAGACAAAACTATACGTATCCACTTCCATATTGATAAAACGACCAATTACATCAAAGACATTATTGGCATGGACCGTCGTAAACACTAAGTGACCAGTCAGTGCTGCTTGCACGGCAATCTGCGCTGTCTCTGAATCGCGGATTTCACCGACCATGATTTTATCTGGGTCATGACGCAAGATCGAACGCAAACCACGCGCAAAGGTGAGCCCTTTTTTCTCATTCACCGGGATTTGCAAAACACCCGATAGATTGTATTCAACCGGATCTTCAATCGTAATGATTTTATCTTTGCCCGTATTCACTTCCGAGATCGCCGCATAGAGGGTGGTGGTTTTACCACTACCGGTCGGACCCGTCACTAGCACCATCCCGTAGGGCTCTTTTGCCAAGGCGCGAAATTGGTTGCGCGTCAGTTCATCAATGCCAATATGTTCTAAGGTCAAGCCCTTCGATTGCTCAGTCAATACTTTACGATCCAAAATACGTAGTACCGCATCTTCCCCATATACACTCGGCATGATAGACACGCGCAAATCGACTTCGCGATTTTGAATATTCACTTTAAAACGACCATCTTGCGGGATTCTTCGTTCAGCAATATCTAACTCAGCCATCACCTTGATGCGTGAGATCACTTGCTCCGCCATTTCTGCGCCTTGAATATCACCCAAGGTATCTAATACACCATCAATTCTATATTTGAGTGCCAAACCAACCCCGGTGGTTTCCAAGTGAATATCACTTGCGCCAATTTTCATCGCATCATACAAAGTAGAGTTGACCAAACGAATCACTGGGCTAGCATCTGCTGAAATACTGCTGAGTGACAACTGCTCAACGCCGTCAATCTTATAATTTGCTGACTGCGAGAAATCTTCCTCATCGGCCATCACCTTATCCATGGCTTTGAGCGTTTCTTCAAAACGCGATAAATAGGCTAGCACATCTGAAAAGTGCGCTAGGCGCAATGCAAATGGCTCACGTATTTTTTCTAATAACCAGTTAGCCAAGCCATCCGCAAAAGGATCAGCAATGGCGATGAATAGTGCCCCTTCAGCATTCCGGAGCGGTATGCATTCGTGTTCATAGGCATCTGAAAAAGGCAGCACATCGAAATCGGTCTTGAGATCATGCAAGGTTTTATTGTCAAGCGTCACATATTTGAAAGCCTCACCTAACGCCAGTAAAAATGCTTCTTGTGTTAACTCACTTTGATCCGCCAACACCTCAATGAGACGTCGACGAGATTGCTCTGATATTCGCCTCGCTTGGTGAATTTTGGCAGGACTAATCGCATCCAACATCGATGGAAGAAGAATGGATTGGTTCATTGGATGCTACCTGCTAGATCGAAGATTGGCATGTAAAGCATGAGCACGACTAAACCAATCACCCCTCCAATAAACAGCATCAGTAGCGGCTCAAACAATTTTGTGAACCAATCAATCCAACGCGCGGTTTCTTCATCATAAAAACTTGAAATTCTTTCCATCATTTCGCCCATCATGCCGCTTCGCTCCCCTACCCTCAGCATCCGAAGTGCGACCGGGGTACAAAGGTCATTTAATTCCATCGCCATTGAAATAGCTTGACCTTGGCGAATTTGTTCTGAGGCAGATAACATTCGAACCTTGAGTGCAGGGGCCAAAAGGCCTGAAACCATTTCCAAGGCTTTTAGAATAGGGATCCCCGCAATGAGCAACATCCCCAA
>CAIJLK010000296.1 GCA_903821465.1 uncultured Bacteroidota bacterium
ATAATACATATTATATATATTTTAAAAATGTATACAGGGGCATCCAATCTGATTTCTGATGGTAGTGAACTGTTATTGTTAGTTCCCAGTGTTGCTGGTATTGTTGGCAGTGTTGTTCTACCTATTCTTGGTGCTGTCCCTGACGGTTGTATTGTGTTATTCTCTGGTTTGGGAGATAATGCTGCTGAGCAACTTGCAGTTGGTGTTGGTGCTCTTGCTGGTTCAACTATTATGCTTCTTACAATTCCTTGGTTTTTATCTGTTCTTGGTGGAAGAGTAACAATTGATCAAAATACTAAAAAACCAAGATATAAGGCACCTAAACTTACTCCTCCTGAGAATATGGATTTACTTGGCACTGGTGTATTAATCTCCTCACAAATTAATAGTAACGGCTATATGATGGCTATTACTGCTTTACCTTATTTACTTATTCAAGTCCCTAGTATGTTCTATATGGGCTTGACACCTGAACAAGACGCTGCTGGTATTAATATCTATGCATTAATAGCATGTTTCACATGTATTGGATTTTTTATGCGTTATTTATATTTACAATATCAAGGTAATGATGATGATGAAAGTAAAGAAAGGGTATTACAAGATATTATGATTGAAGCGATTAATGAAGGCAAAATCTCATTAAAAGGTATAATGTATAATGAATTGAAGATGTCTCTTGATGCTGGTAACAACAATACTACAATGTCCCGTACCTCTAACTCCAATAATGCTACTGAGAAAACATATTTATCCTCTACTGAAAAGTCTATAAATCGTTTAAAAAGTATACTTAAACCATTTTTTAATAAATATGATGCTGATGGGAATGGAAATCTTGATGTTCATGAATTAACTGCTGTATTTAATGACTTAGGTGAAATTGTACCACATATACAAATGAAATCTATTTTTAATTCTATGGATACGGATCATAGTGGTACAGTAAGTTATGATGAATTTGTAAAAGGTGTATTTGAATATGTATTACGTAGTGCTTTACATCGTCAAAGATCTACAATATCAAACTCAAAAGATATGGAAAAAGCAGAACAAATGATTTCTAATGCTGCGAATATGGATAAAAATGATAATGAAGAAGAAGTAGAAGAAGAAGAAGAAATGCCTGAAGATTTACAATCCTTAAGTCCAGAAGAACAGCAAAGACATGTGATACGGCGTGCTATCTTTATGTTAAGTATTGGTACACTATTAGTACTTGTATTCTCTGATCCTATGGTCTCTGTACTAAGTGAAGTTGGAAATCGTACTGGCATATCACCTTTTTATATTAGTTTTATATTCGCTCCTTTGGCTTCTAATGCCTCAGAAGTAATAGCATCATATAATTATGCATTGAAAAAGACATCACAATCTATTACTATCTCATTATCTGCATTAGAAGGTGCATGTGTTATGAATAATACATTTGTAATGGCAATATTCATGTTAATGGTATATATGAAAGCATTACCATGGGTATATTTTGCTGAAACATGTTCTATTCTTACTGTGATTATTATAATGACAGTTATGACACAGAAGAAAGTACATACAGTACAAGATGCATGGATGATATTATCATTATATCCAATGTCTTTATTATTAGTTTATTTTATTGAATCTATGGGTTTCAATTAAAAGATAATTTAAGATGATTGATTGATTGTTGGATTTTTAAAGATGGTTTTAGATTGTGGGATCTAATTAAGATGATTGTTGATGCGTTGATTGATTGATTAGAATGTTTTTTCTCTTCTCAGTGTGTATCAGGGGTATCATATCATATTGTATGTATATATGATGGTTTCGTATAGTATACTATGAACGAACAGAGATGAGATAAAAGTGAGGAGTGAAGAGAAAAGATAAAAGATAAAAGTGAAAAGTGAGGAGAAAACAATCACAGTCTAAACGATTAAGAAGATGCCCGCATTGGCTTAGCGTAAAATATGGCGGGTGAAATTATTTTAGACTGAAAACATTTTACAAGATCGAACCATTTTTTTAGCAGCTTAGGAGCTTTTAAGAGTAGTTATTTAAACTGTGAGCTGCCGATTATTACCAACTAATTTATTTGAAAAGATGCATCACTCTTCACTCTTCACTCTTAACTTTTTTCCTCCTCTCTTCACTCTTATCTTTTATCTATTATCTCTTCTTACATGAGTCCTTCGTCAGCAAAAGAATAGTATCCTTCTTCACTAACAATAATATGGTCCATGACTTGAATGTCTAGAAATGCAGCGGCATTTTTTATTTTGGTAGTGAGCAGCTCATCCGCCTTACTGGGTTTCAAATTTCCACTGGGATGATTATGACAGAGTATGATGGATACAGCATGATGATCCAATGCTTTTTTCAAAATAATTCGTGGGTCGGCAACTGTTCCTGTAATGCCACCCTCACTAATTATCTCCTGCCTAATAATATGGTTGGCCCTGTTCAAATACACTACTACAAAGCTTTCTAGTTGTTTATGGCCTAACTCGGCCTGTAAGAATGCTGCCACATCGCTGCTCTGCTTAACAACATTCTTTTTGTTAGTCGCCATATTTCTACGCACTCCTAACTCCAATGCTGCAATTATACCCACCGCTTTTGATTTTCCTAACCCATTGATTCTACAATTCAAAATTTCTTCCATACTCAAATTTGCGAGTAATTGCAAATTGTTATGCACATGTAGTAACAATTCTCTTGCTATTTCTACCGCTGTATTAGTTTTATTTCCATTGTTTATAAGGATGGCTAATAGCTCGGCATTACTCAATGTTTCTGCACCTTTCAGAACTAATTTTTCGCGGGGTTGATCTTCGGGCGACCAGTTTTTGATGGCTGTTTTCTGCATGTTGAAATTTATTCTTCAATCAAAATACAATTTCCTCAGCTTATATCTATCTTCGCGGCATATTCCCAAGCAAGCTATGAATCCTAATGTAAAGATCTTCTCAGGTAATGGATCACAAAAGTTGGCTGAAAAAATAGCACAGCGTTTTGGTGCTCCGATAGGTAAAATCAATATTCAAAAATTCAGTGATGGGGAATTCCAGCCCATTTTTCTGGAGAGTATCCGTGGAGATTATGTTTTTTTAGTGCAAAGTACTTTTGCTCCAACAGATAACCTGATGGAACTGTTGCTCATGATCGACGCAGCAAAAAGAGCCTCAGCCTATAAAGTAATTGCAGTAATCCCTTATTACGGGTTTGCACGCCAGGATAGAAAAGATAAACCCCGTGTGGCTATTGGTGCTAAACTGATCGCTACTTTGCTAGAAGCAGCTGGAGCGGATCGGATTATTACGATGGACTTACATGCTCCGCAAATTCAAGGTTTCTTTGATGTTCCTGTGGATCACCTTGATAGCTCTGCCATTTTTATTCCTTATATAGAGCAGTTGAAATTGACTAACCTGGCTTTTGCAGCACCTGACGTTGGAAGTACCAACCGTGTACGTGAAATAGCAAGCTATTTCAATGCGCCGATGGTTATCTGCGATAAACACCGCAAGCGTGCTAATGAAATTGCCAGCATGGTGGTTATCGGTGACGTAGAAGGTAAGGACATTGTATTGATCGACGATATCTGTGATACCGGTGGAACACTCGCTAAAGCGGCTAGTTTGCTCAAAGAAAAAGGGGCTACTAGTGTTCGTGCACTTATTACACACCCTGTATTGAGCGGAGATGCTTATGAAAATATTGAGAATAGTATCTTAGAAGAATTAGTGGTTTGTGATACCATCCCCCTAAGACAGGAATCTAAAAAGATCAAAGCCATTTCTGTTGCCGATTTGTTCGCAATCGCTATTAGAAATGCTTATGAAAATAAAAGTATTACTAGTCTCTTCATCCATTCACAATTGAAGGGAAGAGAAAAAAGTTGATATTATTTGTAAAATGACCGGCCCTTTTCAGATAATTAGTCTGAAAAGGGCTTTTTATTTTATAATTAGTTCCGCTGAATGACCTATTTCTATTGATTTTACTTACCTTCGCCGTCCAAAAAATATTTAAAAAATGAAGACAATTACAATCGAAGGACAACTGAGGACCGA
>CAIJLK010000297.1 GCA_903821465.1 uncultured Bacteroidota bacterium
CAAATTTTTGAAATATATTTTCCACAATCTCTTCCTCACTAAACTTCACCATTTTTTTTCCGGTGTTGTAGCTATAGGCTTCTCCTACACGTGCAAATAACAATCGCATGAAATCGTACACTTCGGTAACAGTACCTACAGTAGAACTCGGATTTTTATTCGTGGTTTTTTGTTCTATAGAAATCACTGGACTCAAGCCTGTGATCTTATCTACATCCGGGCGCTCCATATCTCCCATAAACTGACGGGCATAAGCACTAAAACTCTCCATATATCTACGCTGACCTTCATTGTAGATTGTATCGAAAGCCAAAGAAGATTTACCACTTCCACTTACACCAGTAAAAACAACCAATTTGTTTTTGGGAATGATAATGTCAATATTTTTCAAGTTGTGCTCGCGTGCCCCATAAACTTCAATTGTTTCTAATGAGTCAACAGCGATATTGGGTACAACTGGTTTTGTAACGGATTTTTTCTTTGCCATGCTAATTTAAGGACCTCAAATGTACAAACAATGTGCTAGCCAATAAGTTTAAAATGACCAGATCTTTTGAAATTCAAATCCATCAAAATAGTTTGAAAAAATATTTTTATCCGCCAGAAGCCATACCTACATTGATTTTTAGACATATTCCTACTAATTTTATAGACTTTCATTTGGAAAATTGGAAACTTCCCCTTTATCTTTGCGCCAGTTCTTTAGATAACTTATCAAGAAAGGCAGAGGGATTTGGCCCGTTGAAGCCTTGGCAACCCATATTATTAACTCAATAGTATGAAGGTGCCAACTCCAGTAGCGTTTGCGCGTTACAGAGATAAGTCAGAGTAATAGTTTGTTTCTACTTCCCTCGCGGAATTAATATATTCAAGCTCATCTGACTTACTAGATGAGCTTTTTTTATGTCCATATGGCAAAGAAAGCTCCAATAGTAAGTCCACCCTCTCTTGACAAGTTGCCTTAGACGATTTATAAATTTTACAAAAAATCAACATGAGCAGCGCAACAGAATTAATCCACAGCATTCCAGTAGATCCACTAACAGGTGCCGTTTCAGTGCCTATCTATCAAACATCCACATTTGTACAGGAAGCACCTGGTGTAAATAAGGGATACGATTATTCTCGCTCAAACAATCCAACCAGGGCCGTACTAGAACAGTTGATTGCTAAATTAGAAAAAGGTGCTACAGGATTGGCTTTCAGCAGTGGATTGGCAGCTATTGATTGTGTGGTGAAACTATTGAAAACGGGCGATGAGATTGTTGCCGTGGATGATATCTATGGCGGTGCATTTCGTTTATTCGGATCGGTCTATGCACAATTTGGCATTAAAGTGACTTATGTTGACACATCAGATACGCAAAAAGTTTTTGATGCCATTACTGATAAAACAAGGTTGATTTGGTTAGAAACACCAACTAACCCAACACTAAAAATTTCGGATATGGAAGCAATCGCAAAAATTGCGAAAGCCAATAATTGTTTGCTTTGTGTTGACAATACATTTGCAACGCCCGTATTACAACAACCATTAGCACAAGGCGCTGATATAGTAGTGCATAGTGCTACAAAATATTTGGGCGGCCATAGTGATTTGATCGCAGGTTTATTAGTTGCAAAAGATCCTGTCTTGGGAGCCAAGCTAAAATTTTATCAGAATGCCTGCGGGAATATTCTAGCCCCATTCGATAGCTGGTTAACCATTAGAGGCATTGAAACCTTACATTTGCGCATTCGCCAGCATTGTGCCACTGCTTTAGAAGTTGCACAATGGCTGGAGCAACATCCATTGATCGAGAAAGTATACTATCCAGGATTGAAGTCCCACCCAAACTACGAATTGGCAAAAACACAATCCAAAGGATTTGGAGGTATTATTTCCTTCAAATTAAAGGACGACACCGAAGCTGCAGCATTGGAAATAGTGAATCATACCAATTTATTCAAATTGGCTGAGAGCTTAGGTGGCATAAAGAGTTTGATTTCGCATCCAATGAATATGACACATAAATCTATTCCAGCAGAAATTAGAAGAGCAGCTGGTGTAACGGATAGTTTAATCAGATTATCCATTGGATTAGAAGATGCAGAAGACCTGATTCAAGACCTGGAAAATACTTTAGCACAGGTAGGAAAAACAAAAGAAAAGAAAAAAGCTTTTGCCGAAGCAAGTTTATAATAGAAAATACAAGTATGGAAACACATAAGAAATTAACAATTGGATTATTTGGTTTTGGTGTTGTTGGAGAAGGTTTGTATAAAGTATTACAACAAACCGAATCGCTCAACGCCAGTATTAAGAAGGTCTGTATCAAGCATCCGGGCAAATTAAGAAATGCACCGGATGCATTGTTTACCACCGATAAGAATGAATTACTGTACGACGAAGAGATCAATGTAATTGTAGAAGTGATTGATGATTCAGAAGCGGCATTTGAAATTATTTCAATCGCCCTAAGAAATGGAAAAGCAGTTGTTAGTGCAAGCAAAAAAATGATCGCGGAACACCTTCCAGAAATTTTGCAATTGCAAAAAGAAACCGGACTTCCCTTCCTTTGTGAATCGGCTGCATGTGCTTCCATTCCAGTGATTCGCAACTTGGAAGAATATTACGATAACGATTTATTACACGCTATTAAAGCAATCGTTAATGGTTCTACCAATTTTATTCTTACCAAAATGTTCGAAGATAAATTGGATTTTCAATCAGCACTTTTATTGGCAAAACAATTAGGATTCGCAGAAAGCAATCCTAAATTGGATGTAGAAGGTTATGATGCTGTAAATAAATGGACCATCTTACTTAATCATGCATACGGGATTGTGGAACATCCAAAAAATATTCTGTTTACTGGTATCCAGAATATACAATTAAGTGATGCACTTGTGGCAAAAGAGAAGGGTCTTGATATCAAATTAATTGCACAAGCCAAAAAATTAAAGAACGGCAAAGTTGCAGCATTTGTTTTACCTCAGTTTGTGACCCTGGGCGATCCAATGTCGTTCGTGAAAAATGAATACAACGGGGTTGTTATTGAAAGTGGTTTTGCTGACAAGCAATTTTTCTATGGAAAAGGTGCAGGAAGTTTCCCTACAGCCTCGGCAGTATTGAGTGATATCTCTGCACTTCGCTATAATTATAAATATGAGTACAAGAAATTGTATCACCATAAACCACACCAACTCACTAATGAATACTATTTAAAAGTGTATTTAAGTTTTGATGATTGGAAATATATCCCAAGAGAAAAATTTGAGTGGATCGAAGAATGGCATGCCGATGCTGAAAGAAAATACTTGATCGGTGTATTGCCCGTACAAGAACTCATCAACAACTCTTGGTGGAAAGAAAATCAGACATCATTGATTTTGACTGCAGATCCGATCATCGATAATCTCGATATCATTCATTTGAAAAAGCGGTCGCTCGAATTGGCCGGTGTGATATAAGTTTTTAAATAAGGCCCAATCGGGCCTTATTCTTTTTTATAGTAGTTTTGTTCAAAGCATCAGCAGGAAAATGCAAGAATTATCTATTAAGAATTTTAAAATTGGAGCCTTAGTTACCGCAGTATCAGGAATACTGTTAATTGGCCTTTCATTCTTGCTTGGCAAAGCCGATTTCTTTCTTTTACTCAATGCAAATCTGGGAACCATTGCCGATACTGCATTTAAATACATTACCTATCTGGGCGACGGTGCTATTTGGATCCCGATAGCAGTTTATATTTTATTCTTCCGAAAAAAGCAGACCATCTTATTATTGGGAAGTATTGTTTATTCCACACTATTCGCTCAGATTCCTAAACAGTTTTTATTCAACGGCGAACCTAGACCAACTAAATTGATTACTGATTGGAGTTCCATACATATTGTACCGGGCGTTTTCTTAAATTCAGTAGATAGTTTTCCATCCGGGCACACTACTACAGCAAGCAGTATATTCCTGCTATTTTGTTTATTGATCCCTAAAAAGTGGATAATTCCTGTAGGATGTTTGTATATGTATCTAGTGGCATATTCTAGAATTTATCTGGCTCAGCATTTTCCATTAGATGTGGGAGCAGGCATGATTTGCGGGATTATTACAGTGTACTTTTCACTTCGATTACAAGAATGGAGGGATCAGTATTCGGTTAAACACTAACCCCCCATCCCATCAATTAATCTTTCCAGCGCCACTCTCCAGCGATCTGCAGGGGCTCTTTCAAATTATTTTTTTCTAAGAATATTTTTGTTTCAGCATCATTAAAATGTTTGGCAGTAATTTCTTTTGTATCAGCAATGCCATATAATAACATGGAACTAAAACGTACATTATTTACCATCCCTGTTTTATCAACCAAACTGAACACATCACAGTCCGCATGATAACATGGACCAGCATTATTCGGTAATCCATTTCCACTGCTTCCTCCGGTTGGTACACCTCTTAACATAAAGGGTTGGTGATCGCTATGGAGTCCCGCTCCTGATCTAAAACTATTTTTGAAATTTGAGTCCAACGAATGTGCAATCGAACCAATCGATTCAAATAATGCCTTGCTGCCCTCATCAGAGCTATTATATCCTTTGGGATCATGTGTCATATCGTAGTTCAACATATACCTGATCTGATCAATCGATTTGTCTTTAATAGCAGCATCAACATAGGCTCTAGAACCAAGCAGACCTTCTTCCTCACCCATGAACATCACAAACTCAACTGTACGCTCAGGCTGTAGCTTCAGTGCAGCAAAGGTTCTAGCCATATCCAATACAGCAAAAGAACCAATTCCATTATCGATAGCACCTGTTGCTAAATCCCAACTATCTAAGTGTCCGCCCACAACCACTTTTTCTTTCGGCAAACTCTTTCCTTTAATAGTAGCCACTACATTTCTGGATTTAATCAATCCTGAAAAATTATTCATTTTAATATGCGTATATAGTTTGGCAGTCTTCAAATCTTCTTTGAATTTCATTCCATCTTCTAAACTCACACAGACAGCGGGGATCGGAATTAATTTACCAGTTACAGATGCTGTACCCGTTAATAAGATGCCACCTTTTGCAGTATTGATTACAATGATTCCTTTAGCACCCCATTTTGTTGCAATGGCTGTTTTCTCTGAGCGATGCAACCCTTTTGTTCCCGCTTTTGAGCCAGGTAAAACGCCTAAATAAACTAATGCAATTTTTCCCCTTACTTTCTCAGGAGACGCCTGATAATCTTCTTCTACACCATTTCCCATATCCACTACTTCATTTGATACATCTGATGTAACGGGTGAGTGGGCCAGGGCGACCGACTTTACTGCCCCCAAGTGATTGGTATCTGTACCAATTGCCACAGATAAATTTCCACGGCTCCAACTTTCTACTTCAAAAGGTTGGTAACGAAGATTCGTAAAACCATAACTCTTTAATAAATTATAGGCATATTCTTCTGCTTTCTTACCATTGGCAGAACCTGTTAAACGGTGGCCAATTGTTTCGGTAGCTTCTTTTAATGTTTCGTAAGCTCTTGAGTGATCTAAAGCCTCTTTATTAATATTGCTAAATATTTGTTTCCATTCGAACTTTTCTTGTGCAGAAACTGTTTGAGATATAGCAAGAAAAAACATGCTACAAATGAAAATTGATTTTTGCATTGTTCCAATAATTAATGATGAAAAAAGTAAAGAGAAATCACAATATAAATTGGAAATGGATAGGTTCTTCAAATAATTTACGGAACGCAGAAATATAATCCCATTTTTCAATAAAGACTCTTTGAATGCAGTAATTTTAACCTCCTTAAACAATTTAATAATATGGAAAATAATACACAAAATAGCGATGCAAAATGCCCCTTTACAGGTGCTACTGCCTCATCTGCCCTACAAAGTAGCGCTGGACGAGGTACCAGAAATAATGATTGGTGGCCAAATCAGTTAAGATTAAATATTCTTCGCCAACATTCTTCCTTATCAAATCCAATGGAAGAATCCTTCGATTATGCGAAAGAATTTGCTTCCCTCGATTTAAACGCTTTGAAGCAGGATATCTATACTTTAATGACGAATTCTCAGGATTGGTGGCCA
>CAIJLK010000298.1 GCA_903821465.1 uncultured Bacteroidota bacterium
AGCGCATCAAAAGGCATTGATTACGGATTTGTTGGTGATATTGACGAAGTGAATATATCTGCCATCGAACCATTATTATCACAGGATATTGCCATTGTTGTTGCGCCAATTACACACGACGGAAAGGGTCAACTACTCAATACCAATGCTGATACCATTGCTCAATCCATCGCAACCGCAATGAGTAAAACTTATGATGTTGTATTGCTTTATTGTTTTGAAAAGAATGGAGTATTACTTGATGCAAATAATGATGATAGCGTTATCGCCACCATTAATCAAGACAGCTTTAAAAAATTAAAAGAAGACCAAATAATCTTTGCTGGTATGATTCCTAAACTGGAGAATGCGTTTGCGGCATTGGAGAAAGGAGTTGGAAAAATAATTATTGGAAAAGCCGAATCTATTTTAGATCTGGTACAAGCAAAAGCTGGTACCACTATTCAAAATAGTTAGATCTATCGGCTGCTGCTGAATAGATCAAAAAGAATGTAAAAATGACAAACAGTAATACTATATCGAGTCTAACAGAAAATGCAATCAGCCTCTTAAAAGGCCTGATCGCATTACCTTCATTCAGTAAGGAAGAAGATAATACTGCCGACTTGATCGAGAATTTTTTGCAATCTAAGGGGGTGACCGCACATCGCTACCTTAACAATGTATGGGCAAAGAATAAATATTACGACCCAGCCAAACCCACATTATTACTCAACTCACATCACGATACCGTTAAACCAAATAAAGCATATACCCTAAATCCTTTTGATCCGATCATTAAGGATGAAAAATTATATGGACTAGGCAGTAATGACGCCGGTGGTTGCTTGGTTTCACTGATAGCCACTTTCTTATTCTATTATCAACAAGCAGATTTAAAATACAATTTGATCTTAGCGGCAACTGCAGAGGAAGAAATATCCGGACATAATGGGGTTGAAATACTGTTGACACGCATGCCAAAAATCGATTGCGGCATTGTAGGTGAGCCTACTTTATTACAGATGGCCGTTGCCGAGAAAGGCTTACTGGTGCTTGATTGTACCACACATGGCAAACCCGGACACGCCGCTAGAGAAGAAGGCGATAATGCCATTTATAAAGCGGTAAAAGATATTCAATGGTTTATCGACTATCGTTTTGATCGGGTTTCTGATTTACTCGGACCCATGAAAATGAGTGTTACTATTATCAATGCAGGTGTACAACACAATGTAGTTCCGCACGAATGTAAATTCACCACCGATGTACGTGTGAATGAACTCTATACATTTGAAGAAGTATTGGAAACTATTAAAGCAAATACCAGTTGCGATGTGCAACCAAGAAGTAGCCGACTAAGATCTACCGCTATTGCATTGGACCATCCATTGGTAAAATCAGGTATCACTTTGGGTAGAACTTACTACGGCTCTCCTACTACTTCAGATAAAGCATTGATGCCTTTTCCCACATTGAAATTCGGACCCGGTGATTCAGCTCGCAGTCACTCTGCAGATGAATTTATTTGGGTTCATGAAATTGGTGATGGAATTCAAATGTATGTCGACCTACTCAATCAAGTAATTGTTTAAATCACAAGTATGAAACTCTGGCAAAAAAACACAAACGTATCAGCAGCAGTAGAAAAATTTACTGTGGGTAAGGATAAAGAATTCGACCTAATGCTGGCGCCTTTTGATGTGCTAGGAAATATAGCTCACGCTAAAATGCTTGCCAGCGTTGGATTACTTACAAATGAAGAAGCTGCATCGCTGGTAAAAGAATTACAAAATATTTATTCAATTGCAGCAAAAGGCGAATTAACAATTGCTGACTCAGTAGAAGATATTCATTCTCAAGTTGAATTCATGCTCACAAAAGCATTAGGCGATACCGGAAAAAAAATTCATAGTGCAAGAAGTAGAAATGATCAGGTGCTGGTTGATATCAAATTATTTTTAAGAAATGAAATAGAGGAACTAGTAAAAGCAGTTCAACCTTTCTTTGAATTACTAATTACTCAAAGCGAAAAATATAAAGCAGATTTATTACCCGGATATACGCATCTACAATTAGCCATGCCGTCTTCCTTTGGATTATGGTTTGGGGCCTATGCAGAAAGTTTAGTCGATGATTTAATCACTTTACAAAGTGCCTACCAAGTAGTAAATAAAAACCCATTGGGATCTGCTGCGGGCTATGGCTCTTCCTTTCCTATTAATAGAACAATGACAACTGATTTATTGGGTTTTGCAGACCTAAACTACAATGTGGTTTATGCACAAATGGGTAGAGGTAAGGCTGAAAGAATCACGGCTCAAGCAATGGCCAATTTGGCTGAAACACTTGCGAGACTTAGTATGGACATGTGCCTCTATCTAAATCAAAATTTTGATTTTGTAAGCTTTCCGGCAGAACTTACCACAGGTTCAAGCATTATGCCACACAAAAAAAATCCAGATGTTTTTGAATTGATTCGTTCGCATTGCAATCGCATCAAAGCATTACCAAACGAGATCAGTATGATGACGACTAATCTTCCTTCTGGTTATCATCGCGATCTGCAATTATTGAAAGAACATTTGTTCCCTGCTTTTCAGACATTGAAAGATTGCTTATTGATGGCTCAATTGATGCTCGAAAATATTAGCGTCAAGAAAAACATCATGCAGCATGAAAAATATAAATACGCATTTAGTGTTGAAGCAGTGAATAAATTGGTTTTAGAAGGATTGCCATTTAGAGATGCGTATAAAAAAGTAGGACTCATTATCGAATCAGGCGATTTTGAAATAAGCAGCGATATAGACCATGTTCATGAAGGAAGTATTGGAAATCTTTGCAACGATCAGATTCAGCAGATGATGCAGACAGTTCTCGCAAAATTTGAATTTGAAAAAGTAAATAAAGCCATCGAAAAATTAATTAAAGCATAGTATTTTAACAAACCCAAATCATGGCTGCCATATAAATCCTTTATTTTAGCGGCCTAATAGAAATTAAAGTATGAAAAGAATTATAATTGCCCTTTCGGGAATCGTATTATCAACCAGTTTATTTGCTCAATTAACGGCAAAACCAACCACTGCAAAACCTGCTGCTACTAAGCCTACCACTGCAAAAGCAGCTACTGGCAAACCTGCAACAGCCACTCCTGCTATTGTTTTAAAAAATAACCGCGATAGTGCCAGTTATGCATTGGGAGTAAGAATTGCACAAAATCTAAAAGAACAAAGTTTCGATAAATTAGATCCCGCCATTATTCAGAAAGGGATCAATGATGTATTTAATAATAAAGTTATTGCAATGCCGGATGGCTTATTAGACCAATGCATTGGAACCTACCAACAAAAAGCATCTTTTGCTAAAGATTCTGCAAAAGCTTCTGTGGCTAGGGCAGAGGGACAAAAATTCTTAGCTGAGAATGGTAAAAGAAAGGGCGTAATCACTACTAAAAGTGGATTGCAGTATGAAATCATTAAAGCTGGAACCGATACTATAAAACCAAAAATCAACGATAAAGTAAAATGTCATTACCATGGTACATTGATTAACGGAACTGTATTTGACAGCTCTGTTGATAGAGGTGAGCCAATTAGTTTTCCTGTGGGAGGCGTTATTGCTGGATGGACAGAAGCCTTGCAATTAATGACCGTTGGTAGCAAATGGAAATTATATATTCCTTCTGAATTAGCATATGGCAATCGTGCAGCAGGAGATAAGATTGTACCAGGTTCTACCTTAATCTTTGAAGTAGAGATCTTAGCTATCGAAAAATAATTTTAATAAAATAAATTTTCAAAGCGGTCCCCGTCCCGAGTACTCGGTATCGGGGGACCGCTTTTTTATGCTCCATCATTCTAAAATGATTTTAGAATGATGGTTTTTAGTGAACTGGCAATTATTTTAGGTGCGCAATTAAGCTAACAATCCTATTATGGAAGCCAGCATTAAACTTTGTATTACTTGTCGTAAGCCTATAAAAGGCAGAACCGATAAGAAGTATTGCAACGACTACTGTAGGAATAGTTACAATAATCAGGTGCACAGTAACTGTAATAACTATATCCGCCATATCAATAGCTTATTGCAAAAGAACCGACGCATATTGTCGGCTTTATTATCTGAAACTTCAACGCAGACCAAAATCGCTCATGCGCAACTAGTTGAGCGGGGATTTCTCTTCCAGTACAGTACCCACCACGTTTCGAATAAAAAGGGAAACCTCTATCATTTCTGTTATGAGTTCGGTTATTTGGCACTAAATGAAACAAGTTATTTGGTTGTTAGAAGAAAAAATCGGGAAAGTTCTCACTGAATTCTACGATGGCAGGTCTAATCCGCTATTTTTGTTGCCAATTCTTTTGATATGATATTGGATAGGACAAAAGCCCCGGTGATACAGGATGCAGTTGATTTTGAAGTGAAGCTAAAACCTTACGAAGGTTTTACATTAGACAACTCAACTCCTGTCTATACTATTAACGCTGGTGCTGAGGAGGTTGTGATGCTAGAATTGGTCTTTTATGCCGGGAATTGGTATGAGGATAAAAACATTGTGGCAGCCACTACCAACCATCTTTTAAAGAATGGCACAAAGAACAAATCGGCCTTTGCGATCAACGAGTTTTTTGAGTTTTATGGCGCTTTCTTGAGTCGCAGTTGTTTTAACGAAACTGCCATTATCACATTACATTGCCTGAATAAACATTTGGCTACCCTACTTCCTGTCGTAACCGAATTAATTACCGATGCCATTTTCCCTGAATCTGAGCTGGCTATTTATAAACAAAACCAGAAACAACGACTCTCTGTAAATCTTAAAAAATGTGATTTTATTGCCAATAGATTGATCGATGAATATATCTACGGATTCGATCATCCCTATGGGAAATACACATCAGCAAATGATTTCGACCAACTGGAGCAGAAAGACCTAGTAGCATTCTACCAACAATATTATACCCAAGGCAAATGCCTGGTATTTGTAGCTGGTAAATTACCGTCCGACCTACAAACCATGCTCAATAAGGAGTTGGGGCAACTTCCATTTAATCAGGATCATAAAATCATTAAGTCCATTCCCCAAATCAGGGCTAGCCAGAAGAAATACCGAATTACAAATGATATCGACTCTGTGCAGGCGGCTATAAGAATCGGACGCCCCTTCCCGAATCGCCATCACCCCGATTTTTCCAAAGTGCAAGTATTGAATAATTTGTTCGGAGGATTTTTCGGGTCACGCTTAATGAGCAATATCAGAGAAGACAAAGGTTATACCTATGGCATTCACAGTTTCCTCCAAAACCATATTCACGATACTGCTTGGTTGATTAGCACAGAGGCAGGTAGAGATGTAGCAGAAGCCACAATCACAGAAATATATAAAGAAATGGCACTGCTGAGAGAAGAAATAATTGAGGCCGAAGAACTTGATCTAGTTCGTAACTATATGATAGGATCCTTGCTGGGCGACCTTGACGGGCCATTCCAAATCATTGCAAGATGGAAAAATTATATTCTAAATAACCTCGAAGCAAGCTACTTCTATAATAGCCTAGAAACCGTTCGAACAGTAACTGCAGAAGAATTACAAGAATTAGCCAAAAAATATCTTCAACCCGAAGATTTTTATGAATTACTGGTCATCTAACCTTTTTTAGAAACTAACGATTTCACTACATTTTATTGGGTATATATCATGCCACTATATGACAAACGTCATGTCGTAATGGTATAACTGTTTTTAGCTTTATGACTTCACAATTATTCGACGATTTCAAAACCAAGCAAAATGAAAACGGAATATCTTATCAACGTAAAAGCTGTAGATAATAGGCTACACATTTTCCTGAACGGAAAAACTATTTGGGATAGCGGCATTATTCATGGCGACCCATTAATGGACGTAATGATCGACTTAACTAATCACCTTCTCGCATATGAAGGAAGTACTTGCGAACTCATTTTTGAAGGATTCAATGATTCTTATGGAGAAACTTCAAATGAGGATGGATTTAATCCATGGCATTTTAATTACCGTGTTTTCTCAAGAACAACTGATGCAAATGGTTCAGTAGTGGAAGAAAAAGACATGCTCACCCCTTACAACGAAAAACACTTATCCAATCCAAATGTTCGGGCCATCAATAATCGCTACCAGATTATGAGAAAAGACTTGGAATACAAAGTGATCTCAAATTCTTTAACACAACAATTCTATAACTAGTGAACCAATCGGTCACTATTTTTTTTTAAATTAAAAACATACTATGGCACAAGTAAAAAAGGCCACCAAATACGTTTATGCATTTGGCGGTGGAAAGGCAGATGGAAATGAATCCATGAAGAATTTACTGGGAGGTAAAGGTGCGAACCTAGCTGAAATGGCGGGTCATCCGAAATTAAAATTACCCGTACCTCCAGGCTTTACAATCACAACTGATGTTTGTACTTATTATTATGGAAACAAAAAGAAATATCCGGTAGTCTTACAGGAGCAGGTAAAAAAAGCCTTAGCATCTGTTGAAAAAGAAATTGGAAAAAAATTCGGTGACGTTAATAACCCTTTGTTGGTTTCTGTACGTTCTGGTGCTAGAAAATCTATGCCAGGTATGATGGAAACTGTATTGGATATTGGTTTGAATGAAAAAACAATTGAAGGATTGATCAAACAATCTGGTGACGCAAGATTTGCTTATGATGCTTATCGTCGTTTGATCATGATGTATGCAGATGTGGTGATGGAAAAAGCCGGGGGAATAGAAGTGAAAGCCGGCAAAGGCATCCGCAAACAACTAGATGAAAAACTAGAAAAAGTAAAACATAAAAACGGATACAAATTAGATACTGATTTAACTGTTGATCAATTAAAAGCCTTGGTAAAAGACTTTAAAGAAACAGTGAAAAAAGTATTGGGCAAACCTTTCCCTGAAGATCCATGGGAGCAATTATGGGGAAGCGTTGGTGCCGTATTTAGCAGCTGGAGCGGTAAGCGTGCAGTGGAATACAGACGTATCGAAAAAATTCCTGACGAGTGGGGAACTGCAGTAACCGTTCAGGCAATGGTATTCGGTAATATGGGCGATACAAGTGCAACAGGTGTTGCATTTACCCGTAACCCAGGTAATGGCGAAAACAAATTCTATGGCGAGTACCTTTTAAATGCACAGGGTGAAGACGTTGTTGCAGGTATTAGAACTCCAGCACCAATCAATGAATATTCAAAGAACGATCAGAGTAAACACCTTCCAACATTAGAAAAGACAATGCCGGTTGTTTACAAAGAATTGTTTGCGATCCAAAATAAATTGGAAAAGCATTATAAGGATATGCAAGACATCGAGTTTACGATTGAAAAAGGTAAACTCTTTATGTTGCAATGCCGTATAGGTAAACGTAATGGTTTAGCTGCAGTGAAAATTGCGAGCGATATGTTCAACGAAAAAGTAATTGATGCAAAAACTGCGATCATGCGCGTTGGACCAAACCAATTAGTTGAATTGTTATTACCGATGCTAGATCCAAAAATTCAAGCAATAACTAAAGCAATTGCGAAAGGTTTACCTGCTGGTCCTGGCGGAGCAAAGGGTCGTGTAGTATTTTCTTCTAATGATGCAGTTGAGTGGGCAAGCCGTGGCGAGAAAGTAATTCTTGTTCGTGAAGAAACTTCTCCAGAAGATGTAGATGGTATGCACAAATCTCAAGCGATCTTAACAACCAAAGGAGGTATGACTTCTCATGCTGCACTAGTTGCACGTGGTTGGGGTAAATGCTGTATTGTAGGTTGTACTGATATCGAAATTCATAGCGAAACAAAATCGTTCAAAGCAAATGACGGAAGCTTTATTAAAGAAGGCGACTGGATCAGCTTGGATGGAACCAAAGGTTTAGTATATCATGGAAGTATGGCCTTAGTTGATATTGATTTAGATAAAAACTTGGCTTACAAAAATCTGATGAAGTTGGTTGACAAGATCAAAACAATGGGCGTACGTACCAATGCTGAAACTCCTGGCGATGCAGCTCAAGGTTTGAAATTTGGAGCAGAAGGTATTGGTTTGTTCCGCACAGAGCATATGTTCTATGGCGAAGGAAGTGATGAACCACTATTCTTATTACGCAAAATGATCGTGAGCAAAACAGAAAAAGAAAGAAGAGTAGCGTTGAACGACTTAGCGAAGTTTGTAAAGAAAGACATGAAAGCTACACTGAATACCATGAATGGATATCCAGTTACCATTCGTTTGCTAGATCCACCATTGCACGAATTTGTTCCACACGATGTATCTAAACTAACTCAGCTGAGCAAAGAGTTGGGTATTAGTATGAGCTTATTGAAAAGAAGAGTTCTTGCATTACATGAGAATAACCCAATGCTTGGTCACCGTGGTGTTCGATTAGGAATCTCTTATCCAGAGATCACTGAAATGCAGATCAGATCTATCTTTGAAGCAACTGCAGAATTGTTGATTGCAGGTAAAAAACCTTTCCCTGAAATCATGGTTCCTGTTACTTGTACTGTAAATGAGTTAACACACCAGAAAGCAATTGTAGACAGAGTGTATAAGGAAGTATTGGAAAAAACCAAATTGAAAAAAATCCCTTACCTATTCGGTACCATGATTGAAATTCCTAGAGCCGCTCTAAAAGCAGAGAAAATGGCTACAGAAGCCGACTTCTTTAGTTTTGGAACGAACGATTTAACTCAAATGAGTTTCGGATTCAGCAGAGATGATATTGGTGGATTCTTACCAAACTATCTGGATCAAAAGATCTTAGATGATGATCCATTCCAAACTATCGATCAGGAAGGTGTGGGTGAGTTGATCAAGTTCGGTACTGAACGTGGACGCAAAACAAAACCTAATTTAAAAGTAGGTATCTGTGGCGAACACGGTGGTGATGCAGAAAGTGTTAAGTTCTGTCACCAAATAGGAATGAACTATGTAAGCTGTTCTCCTTTCCGTGTGCCAATCGCAAGATTAGCAGCAGCACAGGCAGCTGTAAGCTTCCCTAAGAAAAAATAAATGATCCCCGTTTATAAAGCCTTCCGCAAAACGGAAGGCTTTTTTGTTTGCTTTTGGCTAACAGAATTTATCACTAACTTTCCTTAAAATTATAGCCATGTTACGTTTCATCGCAAAGACATTGATTACTGCAGTAGCCGTATTAGTAGCAGCTTATGTCTTAGATGGCGTACACGTAAAAGATAGCATGACAGCTGTATTGGTTGCTGCAGTACTTGGCTTACTCAATAGTTTTGTAAAGCCGATCCTAGTAATTATCACGATCCCCATCACCATATTTACATTAGGCCTATTCCTATTAGTGATCAACGTGCTCATAGTAAAATGGGTATCTGACATTGTTCCCGGATTTAGAGTAGATGGATGGGTATATGCGCTATTATTCAGTTTCGTAGTTTCTATAGCTACTTATCTCATGGAAAGCCTGATCGGTACAAGCAAGACAACCCGGTCTTAAATTCCCTCACTTTTCACTTCTTCCCGGTTCCATCCATCACAAAATATTTCCATTCATCAATTTCAAATAATTTTGAAAATTAGTAAATAGCTCATTTTCAACTACTTATCTATAGCCCATTACTTCCCCTTGCCCATTACTTGAAAAAACTTGGTACTATGTGTTGCATAGTACCAAATAAAGTTGCATCTTTGTGTAGTCAATGAGCAAATAAGTCAAAAGGCAAAATTCAAAATTCAAAATACTTTAAAATAACAGTCATGAAAACGCAAAACAAAAACACCGCAGTAAACATTGAAAAAACAGTAATTGAATCAATGTATCAAGAAACAAAAGAAACAATCGCTACCAACATGACTACTGCTAACAACAAATCATTCAGCAGCGCAGAACTCTGGAACATCCAACGCAATATGCGCACTAGAACTGGTAGAAGATATTTTATCTAAACTATGGGGCCGCATCAAATAAGTGATGACGCCTGAACAAGAAACTTTGAGCAGTATTCATAACAAGGTAACCCCAAAAGAATCGGGGCCAACCACAAAAACTCCGGCTATGGACATTCAGAACACACAAAGTCAGATGCGAAAGGGCGTATTGGAGTTTTGCATTTTATCCATTATCCGCCAGGGGGAAGTTTATCCCAGTGACCTGGTAGATCGCATGAGATCAGCTAACCTTCACATTTTGGAAGGCACACTCTATCCTTTGCTTACGAGATTAAAAAATGCGGGACTACTTACTTACCGTTGGGTAGAAAGCAATAGCGGACCGCCACGCAAATATTTTGTCATGACCGACCTCGGTCTTGAATTCTACGGGGAACTGGAAAGAACCTGGAAGGAACTGGCAGATGCAGTGCATGCACTCACTCAGCCAGCAGCCGAACAACCATCCACCGAAGAAAACCAACCCCAACCTTAACCACAAAATAAAAGAGACATGAAAAAGGTAATTAATATAAACTTCCAAGGCAGGGTAATACCCATAGAAGAAACTGCCTACGATATACTAAAGCAGTATGTGGATAGTTTGAGAAGATTCTTTGCCAATGAAGAAGGTCGCGACGAGATCATTAATGATATTGAAGGACGCATCGCTGAACTGTTCAGTGAGAGCTTGAAAAAAGGCGACACCTGCATTACAGATGATACAGTTAATAAGATCATTGCGAGCATGGGCCGTCCTGAAGATTTTGAAGGCGAAGAAACAAATGTAAAATCTCAATTAGGTGGTGAAGGCAACAAACAACAATACAATAGTGGGTATAACGCTTTTGCAAATGACCCAAGAGGGAGACTTTACAGAAACGATACCGATAAATTATTGGGTGGTGTTTGTAGCGGCATTGCTAACTACCTAAGAGTAGATCCTACTATCGTTCGATTAGTATTTGCACTGATGGTGTTTGGTGCTGGTACAGGTGTACTTTTATATATTCTGCTTTGGATAATACTCCCTTCAAAGCCTTTAGTAACCAATATTTCAAGCAAACGCTTATATAGAAACCCAGACGAAAAAGTAATCGCAGGTGTTGCAAGTGGTATCTCTGCCTACTTTGATATCGCAATATGGATTCCTCGATTAATTTTTGCTTTACCGCTAGTTTCAGGAATCGTTTCTTCTATTTTCCGCCACTCATTTTGGTGGGATGGAGATCCTTTCCCAGGAGTGGTATTCGGATCTTTTGGAGGAACATTATTTATAGTATACGCCATTTTATGGGCTGTGATTCCGGAAGCCAATTCTGCTTCTGAAAAACTGGAAATGCGCGGCGAAAAAGTAGACTTGAATACTATTAAAAATACTATTCAAGAAGATTTGGAAGGATTTAAAAGTCGTGCCGAAAAATGGGGCGGTGAAGTAGGTGATAAAGCACAAGAATGGAGTAAAGAATTTACACAAACTGTAAATGAAAAAGGCAAACACTTTTCTTCTGAAGTAAATTACGCAGCCAAGAAAACTACGGGCGGTGTTTTTAAAATCATCGGATTTATATTCAAAGCCTTCTTCTTATTCATCGCTGGTATCATAGCATTTGCACTACTAGTTGCACTACTTGCATTCTTAGTGGCTGGAATAGGTGTATTCCCTTTGAAAAATTTCTTCCTGGAAGGATTCTGGCAGAATTTCTTAGCATGGTCTACCCTACTATTATTCTTAGGTGTACCCGTTATAGGTTTTATTACCTGGCTGATCAGAAGAATCATGGGTGTAAAATCAGGTAATAAATCTGTAGGATTAACAATCGCAGGAATGTGGGTACTAGGATTAATTTCAGCAGGCATCTTAGCATTTATGATCGCAGAAAACTTTGATGCAAGAGCAAGAGATAAACAACAACTCACAATCACCCAACCTGCATCAGGAAAATTAGTCATTAAAGTTCCGGACAGTAAAGTAAAAGTATACGGACGCTGGTTTAAAATGGATGGCTTACTAAGTATTACTGACGATAGTTTATTCCTGAACAATGTGCGTATCCACTTAGTAAAAAGTAGCGATTCTCTCTTCCACATGGAAGCAACAAAATATAGTAATGGAAGTAATGAATCTGCAGCTTTACGAAATATTAAAGAAATGAACTACGGTATTAATCAGCAAGACAGTACCATTTGGTTGGATCGTGGATTCTCTTTACAACGTGGTACTAAATTTCGTAATCAGGGTGTTGTTGTGACCATACAAATTCCGATTGGGAAAAGAATCTTGATTGATCGTACAGTACAACGCAGACTCAATCACTTTGATGTAAACAATGGCCGTAACGATTGGGACTCTGATGAAGACTGGAACGATAATTATGGATGGGATTCTGATGTGGAATATAAAATGACAGCTGGAGGATTAGAGCGTTCTGATAAAAAAGTAAAAACAGTTGATGAGTCTCAAAATGATGAAGGCAATTCAAAACAAGAAGCGCTCGATAATTATAAGAAGAGTAAAGAAGATCTGAAAAAAGAATATGAGAAAAAACAAAAAGAAGCAGAAGAGCTAAAGAAAGAATTGGACAAACCAATTGATAGCACACAGTATCATTACAAAAAAACTAATGCCATCAATGCTACTAAAGCTACAGAAGCAACTACTCAATTGGAAGATCTTCTTGATTCACACATGTTATTAATGCAAATGGTATTATAAACTCGGTTGAAGTTGGGAAATAAAAGAACCTCTTGTTGTTCTCAGCTGGAGGTTCTCCCTTCCTAAAATTTAAATCAGCTTTATGCGTAAAATTATTCTGGTTTTCTTGATAGGAATTATGGTGATCATTGGATTTGGCGTATTTGTAGCCTTTAAAATTGCTTCAAATACCAATATCTCCATTAATGTAAATGATAATGATGAAGAATACCAGGTAGAGGCATCTTATGGAAGAGCACAATCTAGAAGAGTGCTCAGTTATATCGATGCACAACTTAGTAAGTCCAAACAATTCCGTCATTCTCGTATGGATGGAGATATTGAACTGGATGATCATACCAAACTCTATATTAAAACAAGGCCCGGCCGTTTAATTATTAAAATCAATAAAAATGATAATGATAGCGCTGGAGTTGAAAGAATCAGAGAACTTACAGAAGGTATTAAAGTTCGTTTGACCGAAAATAATTGAAAATTACAGTTAGATGATAGAGCAGGCTCCTTAGGGGGCCTGCTTTTTTATTTTATCTTGCACCCCGCAACACTTATTTTTGCGCTGAAATAGAATGGTCGACTCATTAATTTTCAAAAAACTTATGAAAAACACTGCATTTACACAAAAACACATTGCCCTCGGAGCCAAAATGGCCGAGTTTGCTGGATACAATATGCCCATCAGCTATAGCGGCATCAATGATGAACACGCAGCCGTTAGAAAAAATGCTGGCGTATTTGATGTAAGTCATATGGGTGAATTTATTTTGAAAGGCGAGAATGCTTTAGACTTGATTCAACGAGTTACTTCTAATGACGCTTCAAAAATTTCTGATGGACAAGCACAATACAGTTGCCTGCCGAATAAAGAAGGGGGCATTGTAGATGATCTGATCGTGTATTGTATTGAAAAAGACAAGGTTTATATGTTGGTGGTGAATGCTTCCAATATTGATAAAGATTGGAATTGGATCAGTAGTTTCAATACCAAAAATGTTGATATGGAAAATATCAGCGATAAAACTTGTTTGTTGGCGATACAGGGACCAAACGCTTGCAAAATTTTGCAGCCTCTGGCAGAAGTGGATATCATGAATTTAAAATATTACACTTTCGTAAAAGGAAAGTTTGCTGGAATTGATAACGTAATAATCAGCGCAACTGGCTATACTGGATCAGGTGGTGTTGAAATATATTTCGAAGATGCAAACGGTGCAGCTGATAAAATCTGGGATGCTATTTTTGAAGCAGGAGCTACTCTTGGTATCAAACCAATTGGCTTGGGTGCAAGGGATACGCTCCGTTTAGAAATGGGCTACTGTTTATATGGAAATGATATTAACGATACTACATCTCCACTTGAAGCTGGTTTGGGATGGATTACAAAATTCACAAAAGACTTTACCAATAGACCCTTCTTAGAAAATCAAAAAACAACTGGTGTTAGCAAAAAATTAGTGGGATTTGAAATGTTGGAGCGAGGAATTCCTCGTCACGACTATATTATCAAAGACGCTGCGGGCAATCCAATTGGAACTGTTACAAGTGGCACACAAGCTCCTTCTTTGAATAAAGCGGTCGGACTAGGCTATGTAGCCACCGCGCATGCTGCAATTGATTCGGAAATTTATATCGATATTAGAAATGTGTTGGTAAAAGCTAAAGTGGTGAAAGCGCCTTTTGCTTAATCACAATTCTTATAAAAAAAAGCCCGGAACAAATTATTGTTTCGGGCTTTTTTTATTTAGATTCTTCCTTGTTACTCATATACCAAATAGTATTGCTATTTGTTTCAGCAAATAATCCTCTACTGTAATTCCTTAGGTCTTCTTCTGTTACAGCATAATATTTTTCTAATTCGGTATTCATCAAATTGGCATCTCCTAACAACTCATAAAAAGCGAGACTACTTGCTCTACTACTAATACCCATATCTTCAAAAGCCATCACACTTTCTGTTTTGTTTTTCACTTTCTGCAATTCTTGGGCAGATACTAATTCATTACAAATTAAATTGAGCTGCTGCATCACTCCTGCCTCAGCCTTTGCCATATCAACACCCTGTACTAGTTTACCTTCAATTGTAAATAATCCTGGATCCACACTCCCATAATGATAGCAATCAATACCAGAAAACAATTGTTGTTCTTTTACTAAGGATTGAAACAAACGAGAAGATCCACCTCCCCCCAAAATTTCAGTGAGCAGATCTGCTATATAATATCCATTGTCTAATCTACCTGACATATGCCAGGTTTTTACAAAAGCATCCACGGGCACATTTGCTTTGATCTCTAGGCGATGCGCTTCAGTCTGCAATGGTTCTACAGGTAAATCTCTATGATATTTTTCTCCTCCGGGTATTGGACCAAACCATTTCTCTGCCAATGCTTTTACTTCAGCAGCAGGCATCGGTCCGGCTACAACCAAAATAGCATTTGCCGGGCAATAATGTTTTTTAAAAAACTGTTTTACATCTTCAATTTTTGCATCTTCCACATGCTTTAATTCCTTTCCAATGGTCATCCAACGATATGGATGTACAGTGAAAGCTAGTACACGCATTTTATGCCAAAGATCACCATAGGGTTTATTGATATAATGCTCTTTGAATTCTTCACAAACCACTTTGCGCTGTACCGATAAACTTTTCTCACTAAATGCAAGGCTCAACATTCGATCACTCTCCAACCAAAAAGCTGTTTCAAGATTTTGTACGGGTACCTGACAATAATAATTAGTGAGGTCGTTCGTAGTGTATGCATTATTCTCACCACCCGCAACTTGCAAAGGGGCATCATAATCTGGAATATTTACACTTCCTCCAAACATCAAGTGTTCAAATAAATGCGCAAAACCTGTTTGCTCAGGATTCTCATCGCGGGCACCTACATCGTACAAAACATTCACAACCGCCATTGGCGTAGAATTGTCTTCATGCACAATTAATTTCAATCCATTATCTAATACAAAGCGTTGGTATGTTATCATAGTTCTTGAAAAGGAAGTTGCAAATTAAGCATTGGCTATCTATTTCAGAGATAAGAATTCAAAATGTCTACTTTTTTCTAATATCCTTTACAGTCATAGATAGTATCATGGGCTCTTTGTTTCTAAAAATCACCACTTTCACTTTCCCAAACGAATTCTGAAACAGATTTTTATATGCTTGAATGTTTTTCGAATAATTATTTTCAATGGAAAAAATCACATCCCCTGATTTGAAACCCGCTAGATCTCCGGGCGACCCAGGAATGATATCTATTACTTTTATTTCTGAATCTACCTGATAAATTCCCAGACCGGTATAGGCATAATCGAAATTTTCAAATGAATGAGCGTTAGGTTTGATATAAATGCGTTGTTCTGGATAGTTAAGTATGAGGTTGAATCGGCGCAATAAATCATTGCCTATTAATCCCCCTAATAAGGGATAACTGGTTACGTTAAATTCATCATCAAAAATGTGCACAGGCACTTGCTTAAATTTATACGGCCCAATCTTCACTTCTTTTACAATTGTTAGCGTCATCACTTTTTTCCCGCCTAGCCCTTCGGCCTGAGTAGTGTATACCTGCCTTCCCTTTTTAATGATGGAACTATCTTCTACAAAATCTTTCGACAGTAATAAACAAAGCCCTGCTCCAGTATCGAAAATAAATCGGGTTACCACATTTCTACCATCGTTAATCATGGCAGGGTGCAAGGGCAAATTTGAAAAGTCGGGATGCATCATATATCCCCCTCTTGGATATTTAATTACACCTGGGGTATACACTTCGATCATTAAATCATCGTAATTCACTTTTACAATAAAGCGTCTCAAAAAACTAAACCCAATCACTCCATCAATCCGAACTCCATAAACGCTCGACAATAATCCATAATCATTAATATGAAAATCAAGATGCGGAACATCCAATCCCTTTAAGTGAAGTGTATGATCATACGCAAAATCAACCAGTTTCAACCCTGCAATCCCCCTAATGGTTCTGCCACTTTTTTTAAGCGGCAAGCCAAGTTCTAGTACAGTTGTTGAATCAAGCGAAATACCACCACTCCCTGTATCTAATACAAAATTTAAAGAGTCCACACAATTATCTACTTTGGCTTTTAGTACTACAATACCTCCATTCAATTGCACAAAAGGGAAACGTGTTAGCAAATGTGCTGGCTCTTGCACAAATTCTTCCTGGGCATACAAGTTGCCAGTAGTTAAAATAATAATAGATAAAATGATTGAGCCAACCCGCTTCATACTACTGAATATACTAAATAAACTTTATTTATTATTTACCATTATAGAAAACATAATTATCCTTTAACAGTGGTAAAATTCGATAGTTTACCGTTGTTAACCCTAACTTTGCGCGAGTAAAAATTACACAAGATGCAGTTAGCAGACTTATACAAAAAAGCTTTAGCATTCGAATTTCTGACAGTAGAAGAAGGCATGTTTTTATTTGAGCATGCACCACTTACAGAACTTATGAATGTAGCAGATGAATTAAGAAAGTTACAAGTACCCCATGGAAAAGTTTCCTGGCAAATCGATAGAAACGTCAACACCACTAATGTTTGTATCGCCAATTGTAAATTCTGTAATTTTTATAGAATACCTGGACATGCCGACGCCTATATAACCGACATGCCAACCTATCGTATAAAAATTGCTGAGACCCTGAAATATGGTGGGGACCAATTGCTATTGCAGGGTGGGCACCATCCTGAATTGGGACTAGACTTTTATACCAATACTTTCCGAGCAATTAAACAGGAATTCCCACATTTAAAATTACATGCACTCGGGCCACCAGAAGTGGCACATATCAGCAAGTTGGCAAAGATGAGTCACTACGACACCTTAAAAGCTTTGAAGGAATCGGGATTAGATTCCCTACCAGGAGCTGGCGCTGAAATATTAATCGATCGGGTAAGAAGACTCATTTCAAAAGGCAAATGTGGCGCTGATGAATGGCTTGAAGTCATGCACCAAGCTCATAACCTTCATATCACTACCAGTGCCACCATGATGTTTGGCCACGTGGAAACGATTGAAGAAAGATTTATTCACTTGGTTAAAATCAGGGAGACCCAAAGTAAAAAACCTGTGGATGCAAAGGGATTCCTAGCTTTTATTCCTTGGACATTCCAAGATGCGGATACCTTATTGGCTAGGATCAGGGGAGTTCATAATTTAATCACACCTGATGAATATATCCGGATGATTGCGATGAGCCGTATCATGCTTCCAAATGTCAAGAATATTCAGGCAAGCTGGTTAACAGTAGGTAAACAAACTGCACAGATTTGCCTGCATGCCGGCGCAAACGACTTTGGTAGTATCATGATCGAAGAAAATGTGGTGAGCGCGGCGGGTGCTCCGCATCGTTTTACCTATAAGACTATTCAGGATGCTATTAAAGAAGCAGGATTTGAACCTCAGTTGAGAAATCAGCAATATGAGTGGCGAGATATCCCCGAATCGATCCAAGAACAGGTTATAAACTATTAAACTTTATAAAAGAGTCTCAAATTAGAGGCTCTTTTCTTTTATATTTCAATCATTCACAATATTTTTATGTGATAATACGTTGTTCTATTAAGGAATCCCCGGTGAGAAATGACGATTATGAATATTTTTAAATCATTAATCTGCTTAGATTACTACAATCTAAGATTGCAAAACAGGGCTAAAGAAGCTAGTACTAGTAGTGTACATAGGATAGGGATTGCTTGGATTTGCAATATATTGACAATTATTGGCGGGTATTTTATCTATTTCAGACTTCACAATCAACCAGAACTGGTATATGATAAACTTTACGAATGGCACTATTATGAATTAGCGGGTAGAGTTATTATACTAGTATTGCTGACCATCATTTATCTTATAGCCTTTACAGTTTATGGCGATAAAACAACAATTCAGTCAACCCTTAAGTACTACGTTAGTCTTCCCTCAGAAAGGCAGGAAAAAATAGCCCGGAACGCAAGCCGTTATTTCATCATTTCATTCTTGTTATTTACAGCTGTTGCTATTACGCTATTGTACTTATTCAAGATCAAATAGGCTTCATCTCCCTATTTTCCTCCTTTATTATCTAAACGGTTACCTGTGTAGCAGATTTTATTTTTCCTTTGCTGTAACAATTAGCCTGTAAGTCCGTATAACATTCAAAGGCTAATATTTCAATACTGATCAGCTGCTTATGACTGAGTTCGAATACAATCAATGTGTTAATCAATGGGCCGATAATGTATTTCGGTTTATTGTAAAAAACCTCAGACATGAGGAAGACGCAAGAGATATTGTGCAGTCCGCCTTTGAAAAAATGTGGCGAAATAGGGATGCTGTAGAATTTGCAAAGGCTAAATCATTCTTATTTACGGTGGCCTATAATCAAATGATCGACCATATTCGCAAATCAAAACGGATTCAGTTGAAGGATGAGTTTAATGAAGATGGTAGGAGTCAGCATCAACTCAATTCGAATCTGAAACAAACTTTGATGGAGGCATTGAATAGATTGAATGAAACGCAGAAGAGTTTAGTGATGCTAAAAGATTATGAAGGATACAGTTATGAAGAAATTGGACAAATCATGGATTTAACAGAGAGTCAGGTAAAAGTGTACTTGCATCGTGCTCGTTTAGCATTGCGCAATTACCTCGTGAGCCCTGAAAACGTAAGATAAAGATTCGATAAAATTCGAAATATGAACATCACCCGATTGAATTACGAAAATTATTTTCTGCTTTATGTAGATGGGGAACTGTCTATCGCAGAAATGCAAGCTGTTAAAAGCTTTGCAGCAGAGAATAAGGATCTGGCTGATGAACTTAAAATGCTTTTGCAAACAAAATTATCATCAGAAGAAAATTATTATTTCGAAAATAAGTCAACCTTACTAAGAACTACTTCTGCTCATATTAATAGCATTAATTACGAAGAGAAGTTTTTATTGTTTGTAGATAAAGAAGTCTCAGAGCAGGAAGCAGAGGAAACCCTTGATTTTGTTTCGAAGCATCCAATATATCAGGAACTGTTTGAGACAATTCAACAAACAAAACTTCCTGATGAAAAAATCAGTTTCCCTAATAAGGATTCTTTGTACAGAAGAGAAGAAAAAAGAAAGCCAATAATCTTTATGCAATGGTGGAAGGTGGCCGTTGCTGCAGCATTAATAGGCTTAATAGTATTGATCGGATTTTTTGTTCCATATCATAATCAGTCAGCCACTATTGTAAAAACAAAGATCAATACTAATCCCACTGAACTTAAGAATAAACAAAATACTACTATTGTAAAAAGCCAGAACGAAGCACCCATTTTTGTTCAGCAGAAAAATACAATTACAAAAAAATCTACCATAACACCTGATATAAATATTACACTAGAACAGCCTAATTCAGCAGAAAGCTTGATTGCGAAAACAGAAGTTTCACAACAAAAAAAAGAACAGGGAACTATTATATTGAATTCAAACAATAGTATCTCAGCCAACAATAATCATAACATTGAAATACCGTCAAATTCGCACACTAATCAAATTATAGCTGTAAGTAATCGTATTCTGGAAACAGAACAAAGCAATTTTGTGAAGCCTGCAGTGTATAAAGAATTGGATACAGACGATGACAGTAAGAGTTTGTATCTAGGGTCTGTAGAAATCAATAAAGATAAACTACGTGGGTTATTGCGTAAAGCATCTAGCCTTTTCAAAGTCAAAAATAAAAACGAAGAAGAAAAAATCGAATTATCCAATAGCCACACATTAGAATAACAGAAAACAAAAGAATATGAAACGCCTAGTAATTTTATTAGTAGCTGTAATGGTTACAACAGCAAGCTTTGCCCAAAAAGACAGTACTAACTATAATACCGACACAGTAAGGGTTGGAAATTTTGTGATCATTAAAAAGAACAAGGGTGCTGCTGAAACACAAACCAGTGTTTGGCATGATTGGGATAAAACAGTTGACGTGAAAATCGAAAGGCGCCCCCGTAAAAAATCAAATGTAAGCACCAATTGGTGGATCATGGATCTAGGTTTCGCTAATTTTCGTGACCAAACAAATTATGGCTATGCACAAGCAGGATCTTATTTTAAGACCTTACGTCCGCAAGATGGTGCAGTAAATCAGAATAGCTACCAACTAAATACAGGAAAATCAAGTAATGTAAATATCTGGCTCTTCATGCAAAAGCTAAACGTATATAAGCATGTAGTGAACTTGAAATACGGTCTGGGATATGAAATGTATAATTTTCGTTACGATAGCAGACTTAGTTATCGCAAAGACCCTACTGCTTATGCCTATAATGATAGCATTTCATTTTCTAAGAACAAATTATATGTAAGCTATATTACCGTTCCATTCATGGTTAATTTCAATACCAGTCCCGAACGAAGAAACGGATTCAATTGTAGCATTGGAATGAGTGCAGGTTATTTGATCGATAGTCGCAACAAACAAATCAGTGGCGAACGTGGCAAGCAGAAAATTAATGGCGACTTTAGTTTTGAACCTTGGAGATTGGCTACCATTGGAGAGATTGGATTAGGTCCAATTCGCCTATATGGCTCCTACAGTTTAAATAAATTACAAAAAGATATTACCCGAGTTGAGCAGTATCCCTATTCGGTTGGTATTCGCTTTAGCAGATGGTAAGAACTGATTATCAATAGTTTCTCATGTTATAAATGCCCCTTTTCCTAGGGGCATTTCGCATTTGTTAATACAAAAAATTTGGTATTTAGGAAGTCGATAACAATGTTTTCCTTTATGTTGCGTTTAAATAAAAAATCTTTAGACATGAAAAAGTACTCCATCTTCCTTTTGCTAGTTGGCATTATGGCGATGAATACTTCATTTAGAATACCCTACCATCTCGCTCTGAAAAATGCGAATAGTAATAGTTATTCTGTTCTGATCAGTAAGAGTAATTATTCCCTCACGCTAGTTGATGAAAATGGCGAATGGATCTCGAGTTACCCGGTTGTTTTTGGAAGCAAAGATCTTGGCGATAAAATGATGCAGGGCGATCGTAAAACACCTGAAGGAACATTTCATATTGTAGCCAAAAGAAAGCACGAAAAATGGAATCGTTTTATTTCGATCGATTATCCAAATGCAGAAAGTATCGAGAAGTTTAATATCAGAAAAGCTCAGGGTTTAATTCCATCCAATGCAAAGATTGGCGGAGAGATTGGCATTCATGGTGTTTGGCCACATGAAGATTATGCAATAGACCAATACCAAAATTGGACCGAAGGTTGCATCAGTACTAAGAACAATTATATCCAGGAATTATTTGAATTACTTCCAGTTGGCACTACAGTAATTATAGAACACTAATTCAGAAATCCACCAACGGTACTCATCCATTTAGCATTTTCGTTTTTACAAAGACTCTGGTGGGCGCTTTTTACATAGATCATGAGGAATTTATCGTGACTTGCTAAGTTCTTATAAATTGTATTTGTTTCGGCTTGTGTAACCCTTGGATCATTCAAGCCCCACTGCAATAATACTGGGCAATTTACTTTTGATGCAAAATCCTGGGGACGAAAATCAAATGCCCAATTTCTTTGCTCAATACCACCCCAAAAAGTTAACAAAGTGCTCATAGGTTCTGCTGGAATATGCATCATTTTTACACGCCCTGTTACCCCTTCCTTTAATGTTCCAAAAGGCATTTCTAAAATCAATTTATTGGGTTTGATATTAAATTGATCCATGGCAGATAATATGGTAGACGCCCCTAAAGAAATGCCCCACAATACAATATTTTTTTCGCCACTTGCTTTTACAAAATCATATGCCGCCTTCACATCCTTAGATTCATCATAACCAATTGTGCAAACTTCTCCTTCGCTATTCCCATGCGCTCTAAAATCGGTCATCAAAACATGCCAACCCATTTCATGAAAAGCAGTGGCTTCTTTGATCATCCCACTCTTACTACTGCCATGTCCGTGAAACATAACAACCGTTCCCTTCGCATTACTATCTGCTTTTGCATACCAGCTCTCTAGTCTAACACTATCTTTTGTTTTGAGTGTAATCGTTTCATGCTTTACCTGAAAGGAATCTACCACCTTACTTTTCGAATATTTTACACCTACAAATATGGCTGATGCCTTTTCTGAAAAGCTCATCTGTTCCGGTTTTTTTACCTGAGGAATACCTGCATAAAAATGCGTGAATTTATACGCATGAAATGCCGCCATGATATTCAATAGCACAAAAATTCCTACAAAGAAAATGAGTATTCTTTTTAACAACTTGGCAAGCATAGCAGATAATTAATTAGTCAATTTTATTAGCACCAAAGTACGGTAATAAAACTTCTGGCAAATGAATGCCATCTTCTTTTTGAAAGTTCTCTAAAATACATGCCATAATTCTTGGCAATGCTAAAGAGCTTCCATTGAGTGAATGCGTTAATTGTGTTTTACCAGTAGCATCTTTGTAACGACATTTCATCCGGTTGGTTTGATAGTTTTCAAAATTTGAAACACTACTCACTTCTAACCAACGATCTTGTCCAGCACTATATACTTCAAAGTCATAAGTGATAGCAGAAGTAAAACCCATATCACCACCACACAAGCGTAAGATTCGATAAGGCAATTGTAAAGATTGTAATAATCGCTCTACGTGCTCAACCATTTCATCCAGCACTTGGTAGCTTGTTTCTGGTTTTACAATTTGTATCACTTCTACTTTATCGAATTGGTGTACCCGATTTAATCCACGAACGTCTTTTCCAAAGCTCCCAGCCTCTCTTCTAAAACATGGCGTATACGCCGTCATTTTGATGGGCAATTCAGATTCCTTGACAATCGTATCCCTATAAATATTGGTAACAGGAACTTCAGCAGTTGGGATCAAATAAAAATTATCGGCAGTGGCATGGTACATCTGGCCTTCTTTATCTGGCAGCTGACCCGTTGCAAAAGCACTGGCTTCATTAACCATAAATGGTGGGATATATTCTGTATATCCTGCAGCGGTATTGTAGTCGAGGAAATAAGTGATTAAAGAACGCTGCAATTTGGCACCCTTACCCTTATACAACGGAAAACCACTTCCCGTAATCTTGGCTCCAGTTTCAAAATCTACTAGATCATAGTTTTTGATCAGATCCCAATGAGGTAGTGCACCAGCATAAAGTGCAGGTTTTTGTCCGCCTTCCCTTACCACCACATTTTCTTCTGGTGTTTTGCCTTCTGGCACTTGTTCGTAGGGTAGATTGGGCAACAAAACCAGATTAGCCTGTAAATCTGCTTCTACTTTGGCCATTTGATCTTTCAAGGGCTCCAACTCAGATTTCCAGCCTGCCACATCTATTTTGGTAGCTTCTGCAGCATCTTTATTGCCCTGAGCCATCAATTTGCCAATCTCTTTTGAAGCTGCATTTACTTTGGATTGTGTATTGTCGAACTCGTTCTGCAAACGCTTTCTATCATCATCCAGCGAAACAATCAGGTCAACCAGATCTAATTGTTTAAACTGTTTTACTGCTAATCTTTTCTTCACTTCTGCCGGGTTATTACGCAGAACATGCACTTGTAACATAGAATCAATTTTTGCAAATATAACTTTTGCAAGCTGATGAAAGCAACCTTGAACCTTTTACCTTTGCAACTATGTTTATTCAAGATGATTTACAGCAGCGTTGGTGGAATTTAGAAGCGAAATTGGTGGAAAGATTCGGCAAAAAGCCCGATTTGGAAGCTGTTCTGTTCCTGATCGGTATGCAGGAGACGGGTTTCGTGGTTGAAAAAATTAGTAAAGAACAGAAACAAGACCTGATGCATATAGCGGTTTGTACGGTATTAGGACAAAGTGGCTACTATATCAAAGAAGGAAATGATGAAGATGGATGGCCCCATTACAAACAATTGAAAGAATTGCCTGTTCAGGATTTAAGAGATCAAGAAAATTTTATCAAAGACCATGTACTATTATACTTTGAACAGATAGGGTTTTAAATTAGCTTGGTCTTAGGTATTCTTCATTTTTTATACAATATTTGCAACTATAAAAACTAAAACATGAATTTTCCGGCAACATTAAAGTACACGAAGGACCACGAATGGATTCTATTGGAAGGCAATACTGCAACCATTGGTATTACTGATTTTGCGCAACATGAATTGGGCGATATCGTTTATGTTGACATTAATACAGTTGGTAAAACTTTAGCAGCCGAAGAGATTTTTGGTACTGTAGAAGCGGTTAAAACGGTGAGCGATCTTTTCTTACCAGTTGCAGGTACCGTGGTTTCTATTAACCCATTATTAGAAAAACAACCTGAGTTGGTGAATACCGACGCATACGGTGATGGATGGATGATCAAAATGGAAGTTACTAATACAGCAGATGTTGATGCGCTATTGAGCAGCGAAGCTTATGGTGCCTTAGTTGGATAAGATTATATAACTACTGCATACGCAAAGTTTTATCTTTGTGTATGCAGTTTTTTAGAAAAAACCCCTTTCTTCCCGCTGTACTCTTTTTTGTACTTACAGTGGTGCTTTTAACCCTTCCAGGAAACCGTTTCCCCAAATCGCATTTATTTGACATCCCCTATTTCGATAAATGGGTGCATATCGGACTATTTGGCTTACTCTGCTTTTTATTCTCTTTTCCAGTACAAGACTTTTCAATTACCCATTCTCAAAAACGAAATAGATTCTTCTTAATCACCCTATTAGGAATTGGATATGGTACTTTAATGGAATTTGTTCAAAAATACTGGATCCCAAACCGCAGTTTTGAAGGGATGGACATAGTAGCAGATTGCGTAGGAAGTATATTAGTATTAATGCTCAGCTTACAGATATTGCGTAAGAGAAAGCAGCCTAGGGTATAAAAAAAGATTGGTCCCTGTTGAAACAGGGACCGCAACCAAAACTAACTGCTTATGAGAAAAACGTTTATTATAATTTGTAATTATTATAGCGCAAATGAGATGCCAGAATCTTTTTTGCACTGTTAATAGTTTCTAAATAGTTTGAAACTATCCCCCTTTGCTTACACAAAGCTCAGTAAGAAATACTAAAAAAAATGTGAAGGGAGTAAGAAGAATTTGTTAAGACTAGGGACAAACAACAGTATGCGCTGCGGAGTTATTCATAGATGGACTAATCATGGGAATATTCAGATTTAACCCCCTCAGGATGAGTAAGATACCCATCGTAGCAATAAAGAAAGGAATAGCTTTTTTCATGTGATTACGCACATTTAGGCTGATAACAGTGCCAAAATAGGTAAGCAAAAACATGGCAGGGAATGTTCCTAACCCAAAAAATAGCATAAAGACCACCCCTCCGGTTAAATTACCTGCCGCCATGGCCCCTGTTATGGCCAAATAAACCATTCCGCAGGGTAATAAGCCATTTGCCATACCCAAAATCAGCATGCCGTATAATTGTTTTTTTTGAATATAAATGGCGATGATATTTTGCAGCTTTTCTTGAAACTGGTCGAATAGTTTTATGCGCACCAACTTCTTGCCAATAGTTGATTGTAATAAAATCAATAAAATAATACAACCCAGTGCGATGGAAAAATATTGTTGTATCCCCGCTAAATAAAATTGCCTTCCAACAAATCCAAAGAATAATCCAAGCATCGAATAAATGAAAATTCTACCTAGATGATAGAACAGGATGCCAACTAATTTTTTATGTGTGGGTAAGTAGTAAACAGGAAGTGAAAAAGCGATGGGACCGCACATACCAACACAGTGAAAACTACTCACGACACCTAAGACGAAACCAGATATAATTAATGGCCATTCCATGATTAACGAATCATTACTTTCTCTTCAAAGTAATAAGACTCAGTACCTAATTGCCAATTCATTTTTATATTATAAGCTCCTTTCTGCAAGCTTTTCTTAAGCACAATATGACGATTGGTTGAATCAACCTGTAATGCTGTATGATAATCTTTTTGTTCGTCGGTAATACAATAAAAAAATACATCGCCACTAAGTGCAAAGCCTTTTTGTTCTTGGGGCAAATGAATAATTATTGCATCAGCATCTTGTTCAATTTTTACAGCACTAATCTTAGAAGCATTATTTTGGCTATTGATCTTATCTTGATAACGTAATTCATCCTTGTAATAATCCTTACTCACTAAATCGTATTTAGTAGTAACAGCACGATATACCAGGTAGCCAATAAAAGCACCAAACACAACAAATACAACTACTAATTTATTACCCCAATTCATTATCAATTATTTAATAATTAAACAGTACTGTTTGAGTTAGTCAAATATACAATACTGTATTCAGTTGTACCGATAGTCTATAAAAATGTATTGCGGATAAGAATTATCCGCAATACAAAATATAATAAGCAAATGGTATCAATTTATTTAGCAGGTGCTACGGCTTTGGTTGAGTCCGTTTTTGCTTTTGTAGAATCTGCAGCAGGAGCAGTCCCTCCACTTGCTTTCTCCTCATACAAAACACCCTGAGGAGCTTTTGGAACAGCAGGTTTAGTGCCAACCAAAGATTTTACATAACTAGCCAATTGGGCTATCTGAGTTGGAGAGTAATCATCTTTCCAGCTCTTCATCCCTTTTTCAGGATAGCCGTATTTAATGGTTTTGAAAAGATCTTTAATACTACCTCCATGAAGAAAGTAATTATCTGTCATATTAGGCCCAACCAATCCACCGCCATCAGGCAAGTGACAAGCTGCACAAATAGTAATAAAGATTGCTTTACCAGCTTCATGGTCTGCAGGTGATGTTAGATATACAACTGTATTTTCATCGATATTGTTGGCAGATTTTTTCAAATACGTTTCTTTTTCTGCAGCTGCTTGTTCTAATGAAATAGCTAATTCCTGTTTACTCAATGGTGCTGATTTAGCAACATGGTATCTGTATAAATAAAGGCCTGCAAAAATAATTGTCAAATAAAATCCATACAACCACCATGGAGGAAGACGGTTATCCAATTCTCGTATACCATCGTAGTCGTGTCCAAGATCAATGCTTGATTCTTCTTTCAATGGTTTGAAACTATTGAAGTTGTCCCACCACTTTACGAAGGAAAAACTTTTAGTTACAACTTCTTCTTCAGAACCTAAAGCCACTGCAGCTTCTTTCGATAATAGTTTCTTAAGATTCGCTAATAGAACCCAAAGAATTAATAATTCCAAAAAAATCACAGATACCAATACATAGAATGAAGTCAATGATAATCCTCCAATTGCTGTTTCTTCTACAACAGCTGTTGCAGCATCTGGTGTAACTGCTGCAAATAAAGCAGAACTAGTTAAACACAGTAATGCAACAGTTAAAAACTTGCCAGCATTACTACTCGTTTTTTTACGTTCGTCTTTGTAACGTTGAAGATACACTTGGGCGGCCCCAAGTATTACATTGGCCAAAAGACCAATGGCTAATAATAATCCCACTATTATTACTAGCAGTACTTGAGCCAAAGGATTGGATAACTCCGAAGCCTTCGGTGGGCCAGCCGCAAATGCATCAATTGAACTAAAACCGATAGAAATCACAACTACCAGGGCTTTAACCCAATAAGATATGGAAGAATATTTTTTAAACATGTCAGTTGATTTAAGGTTTGTGCTTAGTTATCAAGGGGTAAATGATTGATTTTATCGAGCGACTTTTTATCTGATGTCATTACCCAAATGGTCATCCCTACAAAGAATGTAAAGAAGATAGTTAATGAACTCAACCCATAAATATCAACACCCGTAATCGTCTCTAAATAATGTATAAATTTCATAAACCCTTATATTATGATTATCAGCGATTGCTTTATTGCAATCGCTGATAACTTTTTTAATTTGTTAAAGCTGCTACTGTTGGCTTAGGCGCATTTTTAATATCAGTTCCTACTCTTTGCAAATATGCAATCAAAGCAAGAATTTCAGTATTTGTGCCGGCTTCCAATTTTTCTAATTTCAATCCAGTCTGAATTCTTTTCGCTTGTTCAAAAAGATCAGCATTGGCTTGCAGGTCATACCCTTTTGCATATGGTACACCCAAGGTTGTCATAGCTCTAATCTTAGCAGGTGTAATAGCTGTATCAATTTTGTTTTCATACAACCAAGTATAAGAAGGCATGACAGATCCTGGACTCATACTCTGAGGATCTTGCATGTGGTTAAAATGCCAGCTATCTGGATATTTACTTCCTATACGAGCCAAATCCGGACCAGTTCTTTTACTACCCCACTGGAATGGATGGTCATATATAAATTCGCCCGCTTTACTATATTCACCATAACGTGCAACTTCATCTCTGAAAGGACGAACCATTTGTGAGTGACACAAATAGCAACCTTCACGGATATAAATATCTCTTCCTTGTAATTCAAGTGGTGTATATGGTTTAACAGCAGCAATGGTTGGAATATTGCTCTTGATCAAGAAGGTAGGAACCAATTCTAAAATACCACCAATTGCAACAGCCACTAAGCTGAATAACAACATTTGAATTGGTCTAGCTTCGATCCATCTGTGCCAGTATAGTTTTCCATGTTTTTCTTCAACATGTTTTGCTTCCAAAGCAGGAGCTTCAGCAGCTTCATCTGCAATAAGGCTTCCGGCTTTTACTGTTTTCACAAGATTGTAAACCATTATTAAAACCCCAGAGAAGTATAATAAACCACCAATACTTCTAGTGATATACATTGGAATAATATGGGTAACAGTTTCTAAGAATTGGAATTTTAAGGTTCCTTCTGGAGTAAATTGTTTCCACATTAATGCCTGAGTAAATCCTGCCCAATACATTGGAATAGTATACAGAATAATACCAATTGTACCGATCCAGAAGTGGTTTGTCGCCAATTTTTTAGAATACAAAGGAGTATTATAAATTCTAGGAATTAACCAATAGAGAATGGAGAAAGTTAAGAAGCCATTCCATCCCAATGCACCAACGTGCACGTGTGCAATAGTCCAGTCAGTAAAGTGTGTAATCGCATTTACACTCTTGATACTTAACATGGGTCCTTCAAAAGTTGCCATACCATAACAGGTAATTGCAACTACCATGAATTTTAAAATAGGATCTTCTCTTACTTTATCCCAAGCACCACGTAAAGTGAACAAACCGTTCAGCATACCACCCCAAGATGGAGCAATTAACATGATACTGAAAACAGTACCTAAGCTTTGTGCCCAATCAGGTAATGCGGTATATAATAAGTGGTGAGGTCCAGCCCAAATGTATAAGAAGATCAAAGCCCAGAAGTGTATGATCGATAAACGATAACTGTACACAGGTCTGTTAGCAGCCTTAGGTAAGAAATAATACATAATACCTAAGTAAGGAGTAGTAAGAAAGAATGCCACCGCATTATGTCCATACCACCATTGTACCAACGCATCTTGTACCCCTGCATAAACACTGTAGCTCTTTAACCAACTAAATGGTAATTCAAAAGAGTTAACTACGTGTAGCATGGTAACTGTGATCCATGTGGCTATATAAAACCAGATAGCAACATATAGATGACTTTCTCTGCGTTTAAGGATGGTACCAAACATATTAATACCAAATACGATCCATATCAAAGCAATTAGAATATCAATTGGCCATTCTAATTCGGCATATTCTTTACCAGAAGTATAACCTGCCAATAAAGTAATAGCAGCCAGAACAATAATTAATTGCCAACCCCAGAAATGGATTTTGCCGAGTAAATCACTAAACATGCGCGCTTTACATAAACGCTGTAAGGAATAGTAAACACCCATGAATATTCCATTTCCAACAAAGGCAAAAATCACCGCGTTGGTGTGAACAGGTCTTACCCTACCAAAAGTGGTAAAGGGCAACCCAAAATTGGCAGCCGGAAGATAGATTTGTACGGCTATCAATAGACCGGCAAGCATGCCTACAACGCCCCATAAAATGGTGGCAAAGGCAAATTGCTTTACAATTCGGTTGTCATAATAGAACTTTTCTACTTGCATGAGGATAGTTTGGTTTTGGTTTGGTATTAGCGATGATTAAAAGATTTAAATGGATTCGACTTTTACTTGTTCAGTTTTTTCCTTTGCGGGAACTGAATCGAGTAACATCCGCATGGGCGGACTGATTTCGTCATTGTACTGACCTGTTTTAACACTCCAAAGGAAGGCTACTAAAAATAGCGCGGCTACAGATATACTAGCCAATAGCAGGATAATAATAACACTCATAGTGGGTGGTGTTGTATTTTAGTAAAAGTAAATGTGCGTGAATGACCAATCCATGACAATACTCAACCCATTAGATGATATTTATCATATATTAAATATAATCAATCAGCGTTTGAACTTTAAATTTAATTATTTAAGGTTCATTTTCCAACTCAAGAAATTACTTGCTCCAAAACTTATTAGGAGAATCGTTAAACTACTAGCCGGCATCAAAATGGCAGCAACCATGGGCGACAAATTGCCACTCACCGCAAAAGACTCTCCAACAATATTGTAAAGTATCGAAACAATAAAGGCTGTCCATACTAAAACCTTATTTGCCTTGCACATGAATAGGAATTGATGAAATCTTGGAAGCATCGAAGCTTCGAGTATCACATCACTTGCTGGCGTAAAAGTTGCCGTGTTTTCGGTAATGGCAATTCCAACATCGGCCTGCTTCAATGCACCTGCATCATTTAATCCATCACCCACCATCATCACTTTTTTACCGGAAGCCTGAATTTTCTTTATAGCTTCTAATTTATCTTCCGGTCTCTGATGAAATAAGATAGGTGTATCCTTTCCTAATAATTGTTCTAAATATTCTTTTTCTCCTGCATTATCGCCACTTAGAATGGAAATAGGATAACCCAATTTTCTAAGCTTTTTCATCAAAGTAGGAACCTGATCACGATATTGATATCTAAATCCAAATCTTCCTACTACTTGTCCGTTCAAAGCAACAAATACTGCAGAATCGATTGCACTACCCTGCTCGGTTTTTTGAACAAAAAAAGATGACCCCAATTTCAAATGATCACTTTCTACTGTTCCTTCAATTCCTTTACCTGGAATTTCTTTAAAATCCCTTACACTAATATTTTTAAGATCTGATTGCTTGGTCCATCCAGCAATAGCTTTACTCATCGGATGGGTAGAGTGAGAAGCGAGTACCGCAATTTTTCTTTTGATTGAATCGCTTAAATCTTCACCCTCGTAATTAATATCTTGATACCTACCCGTTGTAAGTGTACCCGTTTTATCAAATACGATATAATTGATCCCTGCAATATCTTCTATGGTTTGCGCATTACGCAGATAAAATTGATTTCTACCTAGACGCCGAAGAATATTTCCATTAGTAAAAGTATTACTCAATAATAATGAACAGGGACAAGCTACAATCAAAACAGCAGTTACTACTTGACCAATTCTGGAAGGATCATGGAACCACCAATACGCAGCTGCTGAAGCTGCAATGGTAAATAAGATCCAAGTAAAATAGCGACTCAATAAATGCACAAATGAGCGCTCGTCATCATTACGATCTTTTTGTAATTCAGATCTATTCCAGAGCTTGGTAAGATAACTTTGTGATACTTCTTTGATCACCATTAATTCAATATTACTTCCAATTTGTTTTCCACCAGCGTAAACAATCTCACCCATTTCTTTTTCAACGGGAACTGATTCGCCAGTTACAAAACTGTAATCAATTAAAGCCTTTCCTCTAGTAAGAATGCCATCGGCAGGAATTAATTCTTGATGATGAATTAATAAAGTGTCGTCTAAAATAATATCAGGTAATGCTACAGATTCTGCTTGGTCATTTTTTATTCTAGTAACTGCAATGGGAAAATAAGCGGTATAATCTCGTTCGAAATTTAATTGCTGATAAGTCTTGTCTTGTAATACCCTTCCAATTAACATGAAGAATACAATGCCAGCCATTGAATCAAAATATCCAGCTCCTGTTCCACTAAATACTTCATATAAACTCCGTGTAAATGCAACAACCACCGCAAGAACAATGGGCGCATCGATATTTAAAAATCCATGCTTCAGGCTTTTCCAAGCACTGATATAAAATTCTGAACTGCTATAAAAGAAAACTGGCAAACTCAGGATAATATTCATGTATCTGAACGTGCCTTGTAAGAACATTTCCTGTGAATCAATTCCCAGATACTCAGGAAAACTAAACAACATAATATTGGCGAAACAAAATCCAGCAACACCCAACTTATAAATTTTCGACATGTTTAAACTCGGTCGCTGCTGCTTTAAGTCCTTAAAACTAATATAAGGCTCATATCCAATCGACGCTAGTAATTCCGCCACCTGACGCATAGAAACATGCCGATGATCAAATACAATATCGGCTTCTTTTCTTTCGAAATTTACCTTCGAACTAAATACATATTCATTCAGTCTATGTAAATTCTCTAATAGCCACAAGCAGCTGCTGCAGTGCATTTGAGGCAGATAGAAATTAACATGCGTCTCTGTTTCGTTGGCAAATATTTTTAAAGCGCTTTGGATTTTTTGATCATCGAGAAAGGCAAATTTATCTTCTCTTATTTTTATTCTTTGATTCGTGCCAGGATTATCACTGATAGTATAATAATCACACATGCCTGTCTTATTCAGAATCTCAAAAACCATTTTGCAACCATCACAACAAAAATGTTTGTCATGTGCATCAATCGTTTTCTCATCGCAGTCTTCGCCACAATGATAACATTGCACTTTCGTTTTTTGCGAAACAGATAATTCTGACATAAATTGAATTTACATTAAATTGCTTAAAAAGAATTGTACTAATATTAAAACAAAAGCAATTAATGATGCGCTTGGGTAGCAATTTTTGGATACAATAAACTTCCCTCTACATGTATCCACTGATATACTTTGCTTTCTAATTGGAACATTTCATTAACGCATTCTTTCCAATCTTTATGCCAGGAAGGCTGAATATTATAGTCTTGCAGCAAATGCCTTAATTTCTGTAGCAGATTTGTTATTACTTGCTGACGCTGATGAATAGATTCTAATGCAGTTGATTGTAAGAAATGACCATCCTCTTTCCCTGTTTTGCCCTTCGTATTTTTCTTAATGGCTGGAAATATGATGCCTGATTCTTTCAGGAAAAAATGCTTGATCTCATCATTTAATTTCATAAAAATTAAATGAATCAATTCAGACAAGGGGATGGATATATCTTTTCCGTATTGACTAGACAATAAGTAGCCTTCGATTTTACGGCACGATTCACTTATAGAAGGATGATATTCCCTCAAGATGAGAGAACATAAGCCTTCTGGGCTTAGTAATTCGTTTGAAACCGTTTCGTTTTGATTGATCAACATCTACCTTTATTTACGTGCAAGATATTCAGGTAGAGATGTTTAGCAAATGACGGTACTCAATAACATGCATGATTTTTGTCATGTTTTTAAGTGTCAAACTGCCCTTTAATCTTGTAGATTAGCCGTTTTGATAAGTTCTTTCTGGCGAAGTATTTTGATCTTTTTACCATCCAATTCCACCATTCCATCTTTCTTAAATTCAGACAGTAATCGTATTGTAGATTCTGTGGCCGTACCAACTAAATTGGCAATTTCTTCGCGCGATAAACGAACACTTAAGGTAATACCATCAGCTTCGTAGCCATAGGTTTCTTTGATGAAGAGTAAGGTCTCAGCCAACCTTTCACGAATTGGCTTCTGTGCAAGATGCGTTAATTTTACCTCTGCCTTATGCAATTCATCGCTCAACAATTTCATCATTTCAAAAGCCAAGCCAGTATCGTTCTTAAGCACACTGATAAACAATTCTTTGGGAATAAAACAAACCTGCGTATCCTCTAAAGCAATAGCACTGGCACTATATCTTTCACCACTCAAAAGTGCTCGATATCCTAAAACATCTCCACCTCGTAATAAACGAATAATCTGTTCTTTACCATCATCTCCAAGATGCGACAATTTTACCTTTCCATCATTGATGCAATAAACGCCAAATGGGTAAGATCCTTCGTTAAAAAGAGTCTGACCCTTCTTGTAAATATTACAAATCTTCTGTTCGTTTATTTCTGAAATGAATTCCTGCTTAGCCTTACAAAACACTGATGTAAAGCGCTGGGCACAAGATTGGCAGGTAGTGGGATCATGAAAGTGGGTCATGAATTATTTTTATTTTTATTAAACCTAGCACTGAAGTTCGACATAAACTTTCAACTTTCTATCACTGTTTATAAAAAACATTGACTTTCCTAAACATTCGTAAATAGCCTGCAAGTTAGTAATTAATTGATTTCAGTGGTCACTCTCCCTTATTTTTACACCCAATATGGCCTATTTTAATTGGAACGATAGCATTAATTTACTCAAGAAAATTAGCTTAAAAAGGTTTTGGAATGCCTGTAAAGTGTTCAGTAGCTACCAGTTAACCAAAATCACAGGTAACCCAATCCATTGGGGCTACCCCATTTCCATTTCCTTCGAACCTACAACCTCCTGTAACCTCAGATGCCCTGAATGCCCCAGCGGTATGCGTGCTTTTACTAGGCCTACAGGGATGCTGCAAGAAGGCTTTTTCAAAAAAACGATCGACGAAATTCATCAGGAATTGCTTTATCTCATCTTCTATTTTCAGGGTGAACCCTTTCTTAACCCCGATTTTCTTGAAATGGTGAAATATGCGCATGAAAAGAAAATCTATACAGCCACGTCCACCAATGCCCATTATTTGACCGACGAAAAAGCGAAAGCTACTGTAGAAAGCGGTCTGGACCGCCTCATCATTTCTATTGATGGTACCAGCCAAGATGTTTATCAGCAATACCGTATTGGTGGGAATCTGGAGAAGGTCATAGAAGGTGCCAAGAATATTGTGAAATGGAAAAAAGCACTGAATAGTAAGACCCCTTTTGTTTTTTTTCAGTTCCTTGTGGTAAAACCCAATGAACACCAAATTGAAGCCATCAAGCAATTAGGTGCCGAAATTGGTGTTGACCAAGTACGGTACAAAACAGCTCAGGTCTACGATTTTGAGAACGACCCCCACCAACTAATCCCTACAATTGATAAATACAGTCGCTATAAACTAGGCAAAGATGGGAAAAGGCAGGTAAAAAGCGGATTGAGTAACCATTGTTGGAGGCTTTGGCATGCCAACGTAATAAGTTGGGATGGCTTAGTGGTACCATGTTGTTTCGATAAAGATGCCATGCACCAATTGGGAAATCTGAATAACCAAAGTTTCAAAGAGATTTGGAATAACGAAAATTACCACCAGTTTCGAAAAGAGTTGAGTACGAGCCGGAAAAACATTGATATCTGTTCAAATTGCAGCGAAGGCTTAAGGGTTTGGGAAGATTAAATGTTAAAATGAGTCTTTTTTTTGAAAAAAAAATTCTGTTTTTAATGTTTTTTTAATGTTTACGCATTAATTTTGCACTTTCATCTTACACCATAAGATAAAAGCCGGACCTCTCTAAGCATGGGCATAGAAAAAGACATACAGCAATATCAGTTCAGAAATGATTTTCAAAGAGCTGAGGTTAATCTCATTTTTACCTGTAATTGGCTAAACGAAAGGATCAAACAAATCATCGATGAAGCCGATATTACCACTCAACAGTATAATATATTGCGCATTCTAAGGGGCAGCAAGAAACCCTTAAGTACCCTTCAAATTCGGGATCGAATGCTCGATAAAATGAGTGATACTAGTAGAATTGTAGACCGACTAATTATAAAAGAATTAGTAGATAAATCTGTCTGCATTACAGATAAAAGACTAGTCGATATCTGCATATCGGAAAAGGGACTTCATTTATTGGAACAGCTAGATAGTCGCAATGGCGATATTGACCACCTGTTGCAAAATCTTACGAATGATGAAGCCTTGCATCTTAGCAGACTACTTGATAAGATCCGTGAAAAAACACAATAAAATGTGCATTAAAGCTGACTGATTCAAATTCCTTCCACATTTTACTTTGCCTAAGAACATAAGTTTAAATTCGTGGGATGAAGCTAATTAATACATTCAGCCTGATCTTTTTGTGCTGTCTTTCCTCAATTTCAGGTAATTCACAGTCACCCATCAATTATGAATTTCGGGCGGTATGGGTTGCTACTGTAGACAATATCGATTGGCCTAGTACGAAAAATATTTCTGTTGCAGACCAAAAAGCAGAATTCATCAAACTGCTCGACATGCACCAACTGAATGGAATGAACGCTGTCATTGTTCAGATTCGCCCTGCTGGAGATGCACTATACCCTTCTCAATATGAACCCTGGAGCGAATTTCTTACTGGAAAACAAGGTGCTCCTCCCATACCCTATTACGATCCTTTAGAATTCATGATCAAAGAAACACATAATCGTGGGATGGAATTTCATGCATGGATGAACCCTTATCGTGCAGTATTTAATATGCAGAAATCTTCCATTGCTGCAACTCATTTAACCAAACTGCATCCTGAATGGTTTTTGGTTTATGGCAATAAAAAATATTTCAATCCTGCTTTGCCAGAAGTACGGCAGCATACTATTCGTGTAGTAAAAGATATTGTGAGTAGATACGATATCGATGCTATCCATATGGACGATTATTTTTATCCTTATCGAATTGCAGGAAAAGAATTTCCTGATCAATCATCCTACTTGAAATATGGGAACGGATTGAATAAAGAAGATTGGCGTAGAAGTAACTGCGATAGTATTATCAAACAATTGTATGAAACTATTCGTTCTACCAATCCCAGAGTGAAATTTGGCATCAGTCCATTCGGCATCTGGCGTAACAAAAGTCAAGACCCAATGGGGAGTGATACAAAGGGGGGACAGACTAATTACGATGATCTCTATGCCGACATTTTATTGTGGTTAGAAAAGGGTTGGGTCGATTATGTTGTGCCACAATTATATTGGGAACGTGGTCATAAACTAGCCGACTATGATGTGTTGCTTAATTGGTGGAATCAACATGTCTATGGCCGTCAATTGTATATTGGACACGGATTTTATCGTGCGGGAACTAATCCTGCCTGGAGAAATACGAATGAAATTCCTAAACAAATTGCTGCTTTAAGAAATTATAAAACCACAAAAGGAAGTGTGTATTTTAATAGTAAGGTATTTGAAAAAAATCCCTTGGGCTGGAACGATAGCTTAAGAAATAATTATTACTACTACCCTGCATTAGTGCCACCCATGCCATGGATTGATGATGCCATTCCTGTACAACCAACAGTTAAAAAGTCAGGGAATGGAATAATCGAACTCGCCAATTTTGGACCTGAAAAAATAAAAGCGTTTGGTGTTTTTATTCTTGATCAGGACCTGCCGGCAGAACTAGTAAATGCACAATTGGTACAAGTAATTGTTACTGAAAAAACAGCTCGCTTTGATCTTGCAAAAGTGCCTGATGCCAAAGGCAAAAGAATCTGCGTTGCATCGGTTGATCGAAACAATAATGTAAGTCAGTTATTAGAGCTAAAATAATTAATGCCCTTTTCTGACTAATGGAAGATTCATTTTCGGATTAATGATAAATGGCACGTATTCAACTACAGTTGTTGCAGTATCAAGTCCAAATGCTTTTTGATCAGATTGTGAATAATTCTTAATTGCAAAGTAGGAATCCATAATAAATCCTTCTTTGACTGAAAATTCATTTTCAACCGAAAGAAATGTTTCTATAATTACATAAGTTATATCAGCATGAAAAGTACTAGAATCTAGGCTCTCATATTTATTTTCAACTTTAATTTCATGATGTGAGTATAATTCTTGCATCACTTTTTTAAACAACCGATTGATTCTTAGCTGTACTCTGAAACCAAGATTAAAATCCACCCTAATCACTTTGCCAGGTACGATTTCTTTTGTTGTGTACTCCATGGTATATGGATTATCTGAACGATGAATATGTACAAACCAATAAACCTCGGCACGCTTCGGTTTTCGATGTAAGATGCTATGCATGATACGGCGCTCAATCTCACCTTCATAATCTGCCTTAGTGAGGTAAACCAAGTGAGTTGCGTATTTTGGGAAATCTTTGTCCACACTCAAGTCGACAAGTCGATTTACATAATCCGATAGTTTAACAAACTGCAAATATCGATTGGTGATTTTTCTTGCGCGATACCAAATAACCATGATGAAAATCAATCCAAATTCAAAGAATAAAAACATCCAACGTTGCTTAATCTTTGCCACATTTGCAATAAAGAAAGCTATCTCAACTGTAAGAAAGATTAACATAATAAGACTTACAATACCGAAGTTCCATTTTTTTACTCGACGCATATATACAAACATCAATGTGGTGGTCATTAACATCGCAATCACAATAGAAAATCCATAAGCGGCTTCCATATGTGCAGATTCTCTGAAATAAAACATCATTCCCACACAACCAATCCAAAGTATCCAATTTAAACTTGGAATATAAATTTGACCTTTTATATCTGTTGGAAATTTGATTGTAACACGCGGCCAACAATTCAAACTAATTGCTTCATTTATTAATGTAAACGACCCACTAATTAATGCCTGACTAGCAATAATAGTAGCCAACGTGGCGATAATCACACCTGTCAATAAAAACCAATGAGGCATTAATTCATAAAATGGATTAAGTCCGTTTAAAGTAGGGCTATGATGTGCTAATAACCACGCGCCTTGCCCCATATAGTTAATGATCAAAGCTGTTTTTACAAAACCCCAACTTAATTGAATATTCTTTCTTCCACAATGTCCTAAATCGCTATATAAAGCTTCCGCTCCTGTTGTACAAAGGAATACAGCACCTAATAACCAAAAACCTTGTGGGTAATTCACCAAAAGGTCATAGGCATAATAAGGATTAATTGCTCTCATGATTCCAGGTGTATGATTAATCTGAATTGCACCCAATACAAGTATCATCATGAACCAAGTAAACATAATTGGCCCAAATGCAAACCCTACCACTTTTGTGCCGAATCGTTGAAAGAAAAACAACAAAGAAATAATTCCAATTACAATACCCACTGTAAGGTTATTTCCGGGTACGATTACCTTTTCCAACCCTGGAATACCACCTAACCCTTCAATGGCAGATGACACTGAAATTGGCGGAGTAATAATTCCATCAGCCAAAAGTGTTGCTGCACCAATAATTGCCGGGATATACCAATATTTTGCATATCTCCTTACTAAAGCATATAATGAAAATATACCACCCTCTCCTCTATTATCTGCTCTAAGCGTAAGGAATACATACTTGAAAGTTGTTTGTAAAGTAAGCGTCCAGATAACGCATGAAATTCCACCATACACTAATTGTTCCGTAATTACCCTTTCACCAATAATAGATCTGAATACATACAATGGTGAAGTACCAATATCCCCATAAATAATTCCTAAAGTAACCAATAAACCAGCTACTGTAACTTTACTTAATTGATTGTGCCCAGACTGTTGTTGAGAAGCCATTAACGATAATTTAAATTCAACGAAAAAAATACGGCAGTAAACTTGAATGATAGGAATGAGAGACGCTGTGACGCCATGGGATTGAAATCATCTATTACAAATCGTTAGAGAGTATAAATGTAGAATGTATAAAGGATTTATACATTTTATTCATTAAAACTTAAGCTGAATTTAATTACGCAAACGTTCGCATATTAGTTATCTGTAATGCTTTGAAGGCCTAAACTATAAGGAACCCCCTTCAACTAGAATAGATTCAAGAATCACTTCTTCTTTTCCATCAAACCCTTTTAAACTTGAATACATTTGTTTAAAAGCCAATTTACCCAATTTGAATCCACTAGTTTCTACATAAGTAATTTGAGGATCGTATAAAGTTGGGATCAATCCATTGCTAATCCCAATTATAGAGATGTCTTCTGGCACTTTCAATTTTAATTCGTGAACTGCATGCATCACGCCCATCAAAATCATATCACCCATACAAAATACCGCTTCGGGTACTCTTTCTTTAAATACTTCTAAGCAAATTTGTTTCGAAGCTTCCACTTGATCAGGAAAAAAGTAAGTGACGATGGAATCAGGTGCATATCGCTCAAAATAACTTTTAAAAGAAGCATATCGCAATTTGGTAATGCTTAAATGCGGATGCCCAAATAGTGCAAGCACGTCTTTCTTACCCTTTTCAATGATTGATCTTGCTGCTATTCGTGCCGCTTCTTCATCGGCCAAACAAACCTTACTGAATCCACCCAATTCTGGAACACGATCAAAAAAGATAACAGGGATGCCAGATTCTTGCAGTTTTTTGTAAGGAGTCATATCATCTGTTTCAGTTGAAATAGATACAAATAAACCCATTATTTTATTTCTTCTAAAGACATTAATATTCGAACATTCTAGTGATAGCTTGTCGAGCGACTGCATGATCATAATAGAATAGCCTTGCTTAACAGCCTCTTCCTCAACCGCCGAAATAAAAAAATCATAAAAATAATTTCTGATAGTCGGCACTAAAATACCTAACACATTGCTTTGTTGCGTTCGTAATTGAACAGCAAAATTATTTGGCTCATACTCTAATGTGGCGGCCAGTTCTTTAACACGCGTTTTTGTTTTTGTAGAAATATCTGGATGATCTTTGAGTGCCCTAGAAACTGTAGAAATACTGATACCTAGAATTTCAGACAATTTCTTTAGCGTATTTTGTTGAAATCCCATGTGCTACAATCGAATTATTTAGTAGAAATTCGACTAGATAAAGGTATATTTTTATGCCTTATAATTGATATTAATATATGAACGTAAAATCTATCCGAATTGGATAATTCTTTCGCTTCCTCCCCGCCAAACACCAAACTTCTTTTCAGTAGCTGCAAAGCGAAATTCAAAAATATTTTTCACCTGTGCTTTTATAAAAAGGCTATTTGCAAAATCACCCAAAAACCAAAATGGGATTTTGTAATGAACAATATCTATCATTTCAACACCACCCTCAATTTCTTTGAAATGATGTTGATGATGCCACATGCTGTAAGGACCAAATCTTTGCTCATCAATAAAATATTGTTTGTCTACCACCTGCTTAATTTCCGTCATCCAGTATAGTGGGATCCCTAAAATAGGCTTTACAATGTATTCAATGATCTGACCAGCATACATTTTCTCGCCATGGTGTTTTGAAATGATATTGAATCCAAGATTCGTTGGGGTAATATTTTTCAAGTTATCGGGACGGCTAAAAAATTCCCATGCTTCCTCTAAACTAATGGGCATGTTCTGAACGGTTTTGATAGAATACACTTTCGACATCTTCGTTGTTTCAGATAATAACATCGTAAAGACGGTATTGTTTAGCAAATTTGTTCATCTGAGGATAAGATCAGCTGATTGCTTTCATTTATCTTTATAGTATGGCAACCTTGGATCAACAAAAAGCACAATTCAATAAAATCTATTCAGCGCTCAATATCCATCAAAAAACGGCAGTAGATACCATTGAAGGTCCAGTTATGGTCATTGCCGGCCCCGGTACTGGTAAAACACAGATCCTTAGTGCCAGAATTGGAAAGATCTTATTAGAAACCGACACGGCTCCTGAAAACATTCTCTGCCTTACCTATACAGATGCAGGTGCCGTAGCCATGCGTAAGCGCTTATTAGCATTCATCGGTCCGGACGCATACAAAGTAAATATTTATACTTTCCATGCATTCTGTAACGATATTATTCAAGAGAACCTTTCGCTTTTTGAGAAAACATCGCTCGACCCTATTTCTGACTTAGAAAAGATTGACCTCTTTAAACAATTGATCGATAGTTTCGAAAAGGACAATCCACTGAAAAGGTATCGTGGGGATGTTTATTTTGAGATCAATAACCTCCAGCAACTCTTCAGTACGATGAAGAAAGAGGGATGGACACCTGAATTTATAACTGAAAAAATTAACGCCTACTTAATAGACCTAGCTAAAAGGGATGAATTTATTTACAAGCGGGCTTATAAGCAATTCAAAGCAGGCGATCTTAAAGAAAATAAAATACTCGAAGAGCAGGAAAAGATGGCCAAGCTAATAGCCGCTGTGAAAGAGTTCCCGCATTTCCAACAATTAATGCGCAGGAGAAATCGCTATGATTTTGATGATATGATCAATTGGGTGATTAAGGCTTTCGAAGAAAACCCTACGCTCTTATCGCGGTATCAAGAACAATTCCTTTATATACTTGTGGATGAATACCAAGACACCAGTGGAACACAAAATCGTTTGGTTGAACTATTAATTAATTATTGGGAGCAGCCGAACATTTTTGTGGTGGGCGACGACGATCAAAGTATCTATCGATTCCAGGGAGCTAACGTAGAAAATATGATTGGCTTTGCTAAACGTTATCAGGAAGATTTAGTAAAAATCGTACTTACTGATAATTATCGCTCCATACAACCCATTCTAGACATTTCAAAAACGCTGATCGATCGGAATGAAGAAAGATTGATCAATCAAATTGATGGGCTAAGTAAAACATTAACCGCTTCAAATAGTTTATTAGTAGGCATTACAGAAGCTCCAGTGATTTACGAGTATGAGTCTGTTCGCCAGGAAATGATCGCTATCTGTTTACAAGTGCAAGCATTACTTGAATCAGGTGTAGCAGCAGGAAGAATCGGGATCATCTATAAGGAAAATAAATTTGGAGAAGCGCTAGCTCAATTTTTAAAACAACGGAAGATTGCAGTATATAGTAAAAGGAATCTGAATATTCTACATATCCCTCTTGCTAAAAAAATAATCCTGTTCTTAAAATACCTCAGTGCTGAAATGGATACATCATTTGGAGGTGAGGAAATGCTTTTTGAAATGCTGCATTTTGATTGGTTTAATATACCGCCCTTAGAAATTGCAGCTATGAGTTCATTTGTTGCTGATCGAAAATTTGGTGAAAATAAAACCAGTTTAAGAAAACTGATTTTTGAAAAAGCCAATGCACCTGCAGCTAACTTATTTAGTGTACCACCAACAAATGGACTAATACTTGCCAGCCATGCAGTTGAAAAACTTATTGCTGATGTGTCAAACTGTACACTCATTAACCTTTTTGAAAATCTAATTCGTGATACGCAGCTTCTTACCTGGATCATGAATAACGAAGACAAACACTGGCATTTACAGGTGCTAACTGGTCTCTTCGAATTCGTAAAAGAAGAAGCAAGCCGTAACCCCACATTAACCCTTGATCAACTAGTGAACATATTTTCTCTCATGGAGAAAGAAGACCTATCCCTTCCATTAGTGCAAGTTAGTGGCAGTGATAAAGCCGTAAACCTTTTAACGGCTCATGGATCTAAAGGGTTAGAATTTGAACATGTTTTCTTTGCAGGTTGTAATGCTTCGAATTGGGAGAAAAAAAGAAAGCCCGGGGGTGGTTATAGTTTTCCCGATACGCTGTTTCAGTCACAACCTAAACAGTCTGAAGAAGAAGAACTTCGCAGATTATTTTATGTAGCACTGACCAGAGCTGAATTAAAGCTGCATATATCTTACAGTAAATTCCGAAATGATGCAAAACCATTGGAGCCTTCGATGTTTCTTGCAGAGATTCAAGACATACACGCTTTACCTATTCAACAAATAGCATTAGAATCTGCTATACTAAGCGAATTTGCATTAGTACAGTTCGAAGAAGAACAGGCTCCTGAAATCGAAAAAATAGAAGCTGAATTTATAGATCGAATACTAGAAAAATTCGTAATGAATGTGACAGCTCTGAATAATTATTTGAAGTGCCCTCTACAGTTTTATTTTCAAAATCTTGTACGGGTGCCTTCAGGAAAATCTGAAGCAACAGAATTCGGATCAGCAGTACACTTTGCATTGGAAAAACTATTTTCAAAAATGCAGGATAAAGAAAGATTTCCGGAACTAGTTGAATTCATAAACGATTTCGAATGGTATATGCATCGCCATAGGGAAAGTTTTACAAGAGAAGAGTTTAACAGGAGAATGGAATACGGACAAGAAGTACTAACCAACTATTACAACCAATATATCAATAGCTGGAATAAAATAGTAGCGGTAGAAAGAAACATTCGCAACGTAGTAGTTGGGGGTGTGCCAATTAAAGGGAAACTAGATAAATTAGAATTCGATGGAAAATCGGTAAATGTGGTTGACTATAAAACTGGTGATATCGAAAAAGCTAAAAAGAAATTGAACCCACCTCAGGAAGAAGATCCAAATGGGGGAGATTACTGGAGGCAAGCTGTGTTCTATAAAATATTGGTCGACAACTATGAACAGAAGAATTGGAAAGTTGTGAGCACTGAGTTCGACTTCATTGAACCTGACAAGAAAAAACAGTTCCGAAAGGAGAAAATAGTTATTCAAGACTCAGATATTACAACTGTAACACAACAGATCAAAACTGTATGGAAAAAAATTCAAGATCGTGAATTGTATACCGGTTGCGGAAAGAAAGAATGCAAATGGTGCAATTTTGTAAAAGACAATAAGATGGCCATCGCCTTGCATGATCTGAATGAATCGGATGGTGGGAATGACGAATAATTAACTTTTTAGCTAACTATTCCTGCTTTTAAAACCTCCTTGGGTTCTATATTTGCTGCTGGAAACAAAAATTGTAAAGGGGTATGAAAATTAAAAGTTCCATTTTTATCTTGGTCATTGCTTATCTGTTGATTAGCATGAGCTTTTATTCCTGCGCCAATATCATACCTCCTGGTGGTGGTCCGCGTGATTCCCTGCCTCCCCGTTTAATTGGGGCTTTCCCAAAAGATTCAGCTCTTAATGTGTCTAATCTGAATATTATTTTAAGCTTCGACGAATATGTAACCTTGCAGAATACAAATGAAAATTTGATCATTTCTCCTAACCCAAAGAATCTGCCAATAGTAGATTACAAACTGCGCAATGTAACAGTGAAATTGAGAGATAGCTTGGAGAAGAACACGACCTACTCTTTTGATTTTGGCAACGCGATTAAAGATGTTAATGAAGGCAATGTGGCCAAGAATTTTACATATGTTTTTTCTACAGGAAATAAGATGGACAGCAATACTTATAGTGGCTATGTATTTTTAGCTGAAACAGGTAAAATAGATACAACCCTAATTGCGGTATTGCACAATAATACAAATGATAGTTCCATACAAAAAAATAAACCACGTTATTATACAAGGATCAATAATAAAGGCTATTTCAATTTTATGCATTTACCAACTGGTAAATTTTCTGTCTATGTAATACCAAATGATTTTACAAAAAAATACGACGATAGTACTAAGCTGTTTGCCTTTTTGAACGAGCCCATTTTAATCAATAGCAATAAACGTTCTGACACTTTATACGCCTATCAGCAATTTAAAAAACAAGAATCAAAAGCAACTGCTCCAGCCTCAACTACGCCTAAATCAAAACTCAGCGCTGATGATAAGCGATTGAAATACACAGCCAACCTAGAGTCAGGTGGACAGCAAGATTTATTAACGAATCTCGAACTTAATTTTGCACGTCCCCTAAGATCATGGGACAGTACTAAGATAGTTTTGTACGACACTTCATTCAAACCAATTAGTGGCTATCAATTATCCCTCGATACCGGCAAGACAAAAATTACGCTGGAATATCCTTGGAAAGAAAAACAGTATTTCAGATTAATAGTCTCCAAAGAAGCTTTTATAGATACAGCAGGTAATAGTTTATCCAAATCAGATACCGCAAAAATAATTACAAAGAGAGATGCTGAATATGGCAGTTTTAGAGTGCGATTCGTAAATCTAGATCTAACAAAGCATCCAGTAGTGCAATTGGTTGTAGAAAATAAGATTGTTGAATCATTTGGAATTACTGGGAAAGATCTGATCCGTAAACGCTTTAAACCGGGCGAATTCGAATTCAGGGTATTATACGATGCCAATCAAAATGGCAAATGGGATCCAGGATCTTTCCGCGAGAAAAAACAACCTGAGACAGTTAAAAGCTTTACTAAGAAATTAATTGTTAGACCCGATCGGGATACCGATCAAAGCTTCCTCTTTTAGCTTTTAATAGGCATTCCGTTTATCAATTTCTATTCTAATGTAGGAATAGCCAATATGTTTGAGCAATTTGTTGATGACCCAATTGAGACGGCTAAACTAATTGAATTTATAAAAACGAATACTCATATATTAAACGATTTTACTTGTAAACTTACCCGCTTTGTACACGATTTAATGTTAGACGACCAGAAGAATTAAATAACCTATTTAATAGGTTCCTTTGACTAACTTTTTAAATAATATCCCCATTCTATCCAAAATTGTGTCTCAAAAGGGTTCACTACTTATCTTTACCCAATGCAATTGCCTTCTGCACTTCTTGAGAACGCCGTACTTCAATTTTCAAAACTTCCGGGTATTGGAAAGAAGACAGCTTTGCGTTTGGTTTTACATTTACTAAAACAAGACGTACAGGACGTGCAATTTTTTGGTGAAACCATTGCCAAAATGCGGAGAGATATTCAGTTCTGTCAGCGTTGCTTCAATGTAAGTGATGGCCATATTTGTTCTATTTGTTCTAATACCATGCGCAATCAGAAAATGATCTGTGTGGTTGAAAATATTCGTGATGTGATTGCCATTGAAACCACCCAACAATTTAACGGCACATACCATGTGCTAGATGGTATTATTTCTCCTCTTGATGGTGTGGGGCCAGACCAACTAAATATTGAGCCGCTTGTTCAAAGAATTCAAAACGAACATATAGAGGAACTTGTATTTGCGCTTAGTCCGAATATTCAAGGCGATACCACCATTTATTATATCCAAAAGAAAATTGCCCATCTATCCTGCAATATCACCACCATTGCTCGAGGAATTGCTTTTGGGGGCGAATTGGAATATGCTGATGAAATGACACTTGCAAGGAGTATTGCCAATCGTCTGCCTGTTCAGCAATACGTGAAATAACCAACCAAGTAAAACCTTCCTTTTACAATCTTCTCCTACAGAAGGCAACTTTTATTCGCCATACAACGTATCTGCCCTTACATAGGTGTATTAATTGATGGTTTTCTAGCGCTAGATTTAATAAATTTAATTGTGGATCAATTAATTAAAATCAATTACAAACACCTAAAATCAGTTGTATGAAACAGTTTTTTTCCTTGTTATTAGTCCTTTCGTTTTTTGTTCAAGCCAATGCACAGAAAATGTACCAGACTAAATCTGGGCAAATTAAATTCAATGCTAGTTCTCCACTTGAGACAATCAAGGCCGTGAACAATCAGGCTGATAGCAGATGGCTTGAAAGTAATGGACAAATTGTTTTTAGTGTGCTTATAAAGGGATTCAAGTTTGAAAATCAGTTGATGGAAGATCATTTTAATGAGAATTATATGGAATCCGGCAAGTTTCCAAAAGCCGAATTCAAAGGATTCATTAATGATATACAATATGTTGATCTAACCAATTCAGGAGGAAACGAGATCACTGCCGATGGCATACTAACCATTCATGGTGTATCACAGAAAGTGATGGCAACTGGCAGTATAACCGTATTAAGCTCTGGCAAGATCATGCTAAAGAGTGAGATAAAAATAAAGCTGAAGGACTATCGGATATCCGGAACTCTTATCGGATCCAAGATTGCTCCAGACGCTACTATCAGCGTTTATTGCATCTATGAATAATTAAATTATGATCCACAAACCTTCCCACAAAAAATTGATTTTATTTTTCTTGACTTTATTTTTCACTACTACTAAGTCAATAGCACAGCAGCCAGACCTTTTTAAGGAAACAACAGATAGTTCCGCAAAAAAGCAAGTCGATATTGTTAGATCAACCTTTAAAACCACCCGACTCATCAATGGCCATTCCATTGAAAATGTGGGAAGGGGTATTTTAGACTTTCGCATATCTCACCGATTCGGCGCACTCAATCAAGGAGGAAAAAATTTCTTCGGATTAGACAATGCGTTTACCAGACTTGACTTAGATTATGGCATTACCGATAAATTAATGGTGGGTATCAGTAGGGGTACCTATGAAAAAGAATTCACTGGATTTTTAAAATATAAAATACTCAGACAATCTACTGGTAGCAGCAGCAATCCAATATCCGTAAGTTATGTAGCTACAGCATTTTTGAGAACAAGAGAAGTCTTTGATCCAAATGCCAGCGATTTTACGAAGCAACAGTTTTTCTATGCACAACAATTCTTGATAGCAAGAAAGTTCAGTGACTATTTTTCCTTACAGTTGATGCCTACAATGGTTTATTATCAATCAACACCAAGTAAAAGCGATAAGAATTATCAATTCTCTATGGGGCTTGGAATGCGTCAGCGAATTTCTAAAAGAGTCAATATCACTGGTGAATACTACTACCAGTTAAACCCATTTGAGGGAGCAAGTAATTCACTTGCTTTGGGATTTGACATTGAAACGGGTGGGCATGTATTTCAATTACATCTTACCAATACTTATGGTACTACTGAGCGAACATTTATCCATGAAACAACAGGTAAATGGGGCGATGGGGATATTCATTTTGGATTTAATATCTCTAGGGTATTCGTCATTAAAAAATCAAAAGTCATCCAGTAAACCTGTTGATAATTTTAAATAAATTTTTATTTCATGGAAAAGAAAGTAATCATTTCATCACTGTCAATCATTGTTATTGGCATTGTCAGTACTTGGTATATGATTTTTTATAAGCCAACCCATTTTAAAAGAGATGTGGCAGATGAAAGAGGAATCAGTATCACTGCTGATGCCCTTGTAAAAGCCTATCAGGCAAATGAACAAACAGCCAATGTGGCTTTCTTAGACATGCCGATACAAATTACTGGCCAGATCAGCGCAACAAAACCCGATCAAACCGGTCAAACAACCATTACTTTAAAGAGTGATGACGCATTTGCAGGGGTCTTTTGTACCCTAAACTCAACTGAACCTCATCTTCAAGTGGGACAACAGATTACTGTTAAAGGAATCTGCACCGGATTCTTATCAGATGTTGTATTGAAAGACGCGATTATCATGAAATAGGTTTCATTTCAAGTCATTACCAGCTACATATCACGATATTCTTGGAAAATCAAGCTCCGCCTGCTATTTTTGCACGATAGCAGGCGGATTTGTTTATTGTTCGGCCTGTATATCCCTAGCTAGGGTGTAATCGAACTAATAAACGTCTTGAAGAGCTCTCTCTCTGCTCCCAGCGTTCATTAGTTCTGATCAATTAATCTTTCTTGGCCATAGTTGCCGGGAAACAAAAGAATTGTATGAACATTAGAGAAGCATTGGCAAAAAGAATATTGGTGATAGATGGTGCCATGGGAACCATGATACAGCGCCATAAACTTACAGAAGAAGATTATAGGGGTGAACGTTTTAAAAACTGGCATTCTGATGTAAAGGGTAATAACGATTTATTATGTATAACTCAGCCTGATATCATCATTGGCATTCATAAACTATACTTAGAAGCGGGAGCTGATATTGTAGAAACCAATACTTTTAGTAGTACAGTAATTGCAATGGCCGATTACGACATGCAATCACTAGCATATGAACTGAATGTTGCAGCTGCTAAATGTGCACGAACTGCAGCAGATGCTTATACAGCTAAGGACACAAGCAAACCTCGATTTGTGGCTGGAGCTATTGGACCACTCAATAAAACATTAAGTCTATCGCCTGATGTAAACAACCCTGGGTTTAGGGCTGTTAGCTTTGATGAAGTGGTTAATGCTTATTACGAACAAGTGGGTGGATTGGTTGATGGAGGAGTTGATGTCCTTTTAGTAGAAACCATTTTCGATACCCTCAATGCGAAGGCAGCAATTTTTGCTATAAAAAAATATTTCAGAGATAAGGGCATTCCTGAGTTACCGGTAATGATTAGCGGAACAATTACTGATGCATCTGGCAGAACACTGAGCGGACAAACCCTTGAGGCATTCTATACATCCGTGATGCATGCCAATCCATTAAGTGTTGGATTAAACTGTGCACTAGGAGCTGCTGAGATGAGAAGCCATATCGAAGAATTGAGCCAAATTGCATCTTGCTATACATCTGCATATCCTAACGCAGGATTACCCAATGCAATGGGTGAATACGATGAACAACCCCACGAAACCGCACATTTTATTGAAGAATGGGCGAAGGAAGGTTTTGTAAATATTGTTGGCGGATGTTGTGGAACAACTCCAGATCATATCAAACATATTGCTCAAAATGTGCTGCATTTGCAACCAAGAGTATTACCAGTTTTAGAAACTGCTTTATAATTATTACTATGTCAAGCATCAAACCATACTTACGTTTATCCGGTTTAGAGCCATTAATTATAAGGCCGGAAACGAATTTTGTAAACGTCGGCGAAAGAACCAATGTAACGGGTTCGAAAAAGTTTGCCCGACTCATCAAAGAAAATAAATACGAAGAGGCATTATCTGTAGCCAGACAACAAGTTGAAAGCGGCGCTCAGATTTTAGATGTAAATATGGATGATGCTTTGTTAGAAGGTGTGCAAGCAATGACCACATTTATGAACCTGATTCAATCTGAACCGGATATCGCAAAAATTCCGATCATGATCGACAGTTCAAAGTTCGAGATCATTTTAGCGGGTTTAAAATGTGTTCAGGGAAAATGTATCGTGAATTCTATTTCAATGAAGGAAGGTGAAGCAAAATTCATTGAACAAGCATTTATCTGTAAAGCATTCGGAGCAGCAGTAATTGTAATGGCTTTCGATGAGATCGGTCAGGCAGACACCAGGGAAAGAAAAGTGAGTATTTGTGCAAGAGCTTATAAAATACTAACAGAACAAGTAGGTTACGATCCGCAAGACATCATATTTGATCCTAACATTTTTGCAATTGCAACTGGTATTGAGGAACATAATAATTACGCAGTTGATTTTATTGAAGCAACTCGTGAGATTAAACAATTAATGCCTCTTACCAAAGTGAGTGGTGGTGTTTCGAATGTGTCTTTCTCATTCCGCGGAAACGATCATGTGCGAGAAGCCATTCATAGCGTATTTCTTTTTCACGCTATTAAAGCGGGGATGGATATGGGTATTGTGAATGCAGGTCAGTTAGTTGTGTACGATGAAATTGAACCCACTCTACGCCAGCTTTGCGAAGATGTGATCTTGAATAAGAACAATGACAATAATGAAGCCACTGAGAAACTTATTACTCACGCAGAAACGGTAAAGGCGAAGGGCAAGGTAGAAGTGAAGGATGAGAAATGGCGTAATAACTCGGTTGAAGAAAGATTGAAACATTCTTTAGTAAATGGCATCACCGATTATATTGATGCAGATACAGAAGAAGCTCGATTGAAATATTCAAAACCATTGGATGTAATTGAAGGTCCGTTAATGGCGGGTATGGATGTGGTTGGTGATTTATTTGGAGCGGGTAAAATGTTCTTGCCGCAAGTAGTGAAGAGTGCACGTGTAATGAAAAAAAGTGTGGCCGTATTAACACCCTTTATTGAAGCTGAAAAAGAGGAAAGAAAACAAGCACATTTATTAGCCGGAACAACCAACGAAGAAACTGCAGGAGCTGCAAAAATATTATTGGCAACTGTAAAAGGAGATGTTCATGATATTGGGAAAAACATTGTGGGTGTGGTGCTAGGTTGTAATGGCTACGATATCATTGATCTTGGTGTGATGGTTCCTGCCGATAAAATTTTAGAAGCAGCAGTACGCGAAAAGGTTGATATCATTGGATTGAGTGGACTAATTACTCCTTCACTTGATGAGATGGTTCATATTGCTAAAGAAATGAAACGTAGAGGCATGAAGCATCCACTAATGATTGGTGGTGCCACAACTTCAAGAATGCACACTGCTGTTAAAATCGCTCCGGAATATGGTGATGGAGTAATTCATGTATTGGATGCTTCAAGAAGTGTTACAGTAGCTGGTGCGCTTTTAAATAAAGAGCTGAAAGCAGATTACTTGTTACAGCTTAATGCAGAATACAAGCAATTGAAAGAGAGCTTCGATGCAAAAAAATCGAACAAAAACTATCTCCCTTATTCCGAAGCCAAAAAGAAAAAAACAAATATCAACTGGCAAAATTTTGAACCGGTTAAGCCAAATTTTATCGGCTCTAAAGTTTTAGAGAATATTAGTGTAGAAATGTTAAGACCATTTATCGATTGGAAACCATTCTTTATTGCTTGGGAATTACATGGCAATTTTCCTGAAATTCTAACTGATAGTGTTGTTGGTGTAGAAGCAAGCAAATTATATAAAGACGCAAATGATTTACTCGATAAAATAATTGCGGAGAACTGGTTACAACCAAAAGCAACTCTTGGATTTTGGGAAGCTGCATCGAATGAGGATGATGTATTTGTGAAAACAGACAAAGAAACCATTCAACTTTCGTTCTTGCGACAGCAAATTCAAAAAGCAGCCGATCAACCCAATTTATCATTGGCCGATTTTATTGTGCCACAAAGCAACCATAAAAAGGATCATATAGGTGCTTTTGCAGTTACCATTCATGGCATTGAAAAACATATCAAGGCTTTTGAAGTTGCTTTGGATGATTATAACAAAATAACATTACAAGCAATTACTGATCGACTAGCTGAAGCCTTTGCTGAATATCTTCACCTAAAAGTTAGAACAGAATATTGGGGCTATGTTTCTGATGAACAGCTTAGCAATGAAGAATTGATCAAGGAAAAATACCAAGGTATTCGTCCGGCCCCGGGTTACCCAGCCTGTCCAGACCATACGGAGAAATACAAATTATTCGACCTATTACAAGTAACCGAAAATATTGGCATTGAACTTACAGAGTCGATGGCCATGTATCCTGCATCATCCGTATGCGGCTGGTACTTTGCAAATCCACAGAGTCAGTATTTTGGTATTGGCAAAATTCAGAGGGACCAGCTTTTAGATTACGCAGCAAGAAAAAATATGCCTTTGGAAGTAGCAGAAAGATGGTTAAGTCCAGTACTTGATTAGAGTTTTGTAATTTTGCATCGGATCAACAAGTATTTATTTATGAAAAACAAGATCATATTCGTATGGGCAATTATAGTGGCATTGCCTTTTGTAGCATGCGCCCAGACAAATACAAGTGTAAAAACAAAAAAAGAAAGAAAAGGAGAATTTTATTTTTCATGGGGTTACAATAAGGAATGGTATACTAACTCTAATGTAAAAGTGAGCCAGCCTGAATTAAACAATAATTATACCTTCCAAAAGATTCACTCAAACGATCATATTGGTTGGGATCAAGGTCTATTAAGTATTCCATTGAGTATTCCTCAGTACAATTATCGCATTGGTTATTTTTTCAATAAGAAAAAAGGATTGGCATTGGAAATTAATTTCGACCATACCAAACATTTAATCACTGATGGCCAACAGGCACATCTTGTAGGAACACTAGGGGGAAGGCAGGTTGATACAACAGTAAACTTTGCAAAATCAAATGGATTTGTCTACTACCTTAATAATGGGGCAAACTTTCTACTTTTCAATCTCGTTAAACGCTGGAATTGGCAAGAGAGTAAAACAGGGAATTTCAAATTAGACTTTCTGGCTAAAGCTGGTGTTGGTCCGGTTATTCCGCATGTGGAAAATATTTTATTCGGGCAGTCTAACGATGGTGGATTTCAATTGGGTGGCTGGAATATGGGCGTTGAAGCCGGAGTTAGATCTACCTTTCATAAACATTTTTATTTAGAGTTTACCAATAAAGTTGACTATGCTCGATACAGCAATTTAAAGGTTTATAAGGGTACTGCTAAGCAGGCATTCGGAACTTATGAAATAATTTTGAGTCTTGGATATACATTTCCTATGGGGAAGAAGATAGGATAAGATGAAAGTGAAAAGATAAAAGTGAAAAGATAAAAGATAAAAGATGAAAGTGAAAAGATAAAAGTGAAAAGATAAAAGATAAAAGTGAACGGTGTAAGGGCTCGCCCGCTCTTCACTCCTCACTCTTCACTTCTTCTTCCACTCTTCACTTTTATCTTTTATCTTTTCACTTCTTCTTTCACTCTTCACTCTTCACTCCTCACTTAATTGTCTGTGTCTTCAGTTTCTTTGAGTGTAGCATTGTCTCCCCTTCCCATTTTAATGATTGGTTTGTCTTGCGTGCCTGTAATATTCATTGGTATGCCAAATATACCAAGAGGAGGCAAGCCAATTCTAAATTTCAGATTCATTTGTCCATCAAAATTAGCCTGACCTGAAAACTTTAATCTAAATGGAAAGACTCTGATCTTGGTTTGCTCAATATGGATCACATTGTTTTTAATAGTTGTTTTAATATCTACTTTACTGATATCTGCATTGCCAGTTAAACTATCTTTCCCAGCAGCTTTACCTGCAGCGCTAAATAGTTTGAATCCCTTCATCTTTACAGCTTTCACAGAAAGAACACCCCCACCTTCTAAGGAAGGATATATGGGATACATGTTTCCATTTAATTTACCTTTTAAATTATAATCAAGTGAAACAATTCCATCGGCGCTTGCTGCAGCAGAAGCCATATCATGGAACAGTTTTATCTCATTGTAGGCTTTTTTAATATTGAACTCTTTTGCATTAATATGATAGCTGAATTCAGCTCGCATCGCACTTAATGATTTATAGGTTGCATCCATCAAAACAGGAGCCCCAATTAAATTAAAGTCAGTATTCGATAAAGTCATCACTGATTGCTTTAATTGCATGTCGCCTTTAGCATCATTAATATCCATCCCCTTATACTTCACTGTTTTCACGGCTGCTTTAAAATTCAAATCGAGATTTTCTGGAACAATAAAAACACCTGTTGTTGAAGCCTGCGTGGTATCTCCAGAGAAAGCCATAAAATCATCTGCAACAAGCAAGTTGCTTTTTAAATCAAACTGACCATGCAGTGGTTGATCTTTAAGCGCATAATTAAATGTATTATTTAAATAGCCACTTAACTCATAGTCAGATTGAAGATAAGTTCCTTTAAAAGATTCAAACCAAATTTTATCATCTTTAAAACGGAATACTCCCGTATTGATAAAGAATGGATGCGGATAATAATTGGTCTTAACTGAAATATCTTTCACAGAAAGCGTTCCGGCGTTATGAAGTTTTTGATAAAGCCCGGCAACCGCATCGCTCTGTAATCCGCGAAGCTCTAGGTCGGTCTTAACCAATCCCGACACTTCAATTCCCTTTCTTGAAAACACTTGATATATTTTACCGATATCCATGGTGCCTTTTGAGGTAATATCGTATTTAATATTTTCAAGATTCTTCATGTCAGCCTTCACAGTAAAAGGCTGTCCTTCAAATACGAATCCAATAGGTTTAATTGCAACACTAACATCTTTAGTTGAAGAACTAATACATTGAATGGTTGCATCAACTGCAATTTTTTCGATCGGATGTGGATAGTATTTGGTTTGAATAAATCCATCCTCCATTTTAAAATTTGCATTAGTTATAGGGAAGAGTTTTTTTGCAGCATTATACTTGCCCTTGGTTTGAATTGTCATGGCTACTTTCCCCTTGATCTCTAAACTATCAATGGGATAAAACTGCTTGATATCGCCTAAGTTTAATAACCCATTCAGGTTGATATCCATTGGAAAATCATCCGCACCGCTAAACTTCATGAATCCTTTCAAATAGTTATTAGCCAATGCTGCATTGATATTTGTAATAACCAAACTAGCATTCTTATAATTCGAATCTGCACAATTTGCAGCTACATCAAAACTTACTTTCTCAACAGATTTTGGAAGTGTAGGATATTTAAAATACCCATTTCTAAAAACCGCATTTAATTGAAATATGGGAATAGATGCAATGACGGTATCAGGCCGGAAATTTTTAGGGTTCTGGCCCTTCCTGTATACACCATCTGCCTTGCCATGGAAACTAAGTTGACCCTTAGCTTCCAATCCTGGCAGTCCCATTGCATTTTGCCATTTCTCTAAATTCAATTCGCCGTTTATTTTGGCGTGAATCTCTGGATTATTTAATCCCTTCATTAAATAAATGGCGCTAATATAATCAGTCCCCACATTTGCGTAAATAGAATCAACATTCACATAGAGACTATCCATGTTAAAACCAGGAATCTTGGTTTCGAAATTGAGAAACAGATTTTTTACAGGAGTGGGTGTTTTATTATTTGAAATATAACCATTACGAATGGCCATATTCATGTTGAAACTAGGCATGGTCTTGGTTTGGGCAATATAGTTTCCACTCAAAGAAGCTTTGAAATCAATAGATCCTTTGACATCGGTTTTTTCTAACCAGGTTAGAAATGCTGGAGGAAAGGCTGAAATAAAATTTTTTAATTCTGTCTCCTTAGAAAGCACATTAAAATCCATGGCAAAGCCGTTTTTCAAGAAAGCAAATCTTCCCTTAAAACCCAGCGGCAATTGATTAATGAAAAGATCATTTTTCTCAAATAAAAACTCAAGCGAATTGGTATTGATCTTGGTTACCAAATTAGCAGAAAGGGTTTTAGAAATAAAATAACCCTGTTTGTCGTACAAAAAATCAATTGCTCGAATCTTCACTTGTGAAGTCAGATCAAAAATAGATTTACTAAAATCGCCCTTTCCTTCATAATCAAATCCACCCGCATCAATATGCATAGGAAGCGTTTGATCGTCGTATACCAAGTGCGATTTCTCTACTACAATTCTTTCAATCTTTAAAGAAGCAGAGCCACTATCCGCATTGCTTTGGGGAGTTTGCGGACTTGATATATATACATTATAGTTTGCCTCGCCCTTTGGATTCACTTCGATATTAATAAAGCTCTGTTTTAGAAATATTTGATCGATCCTTACTGTGGAAGAAAATAAAGTACGCAAGCTAACGCCTAAAGAAACTTGTTTTGCTGAAATTAAAGTGTCGTTTTGAAATGGAGCAGAACCCTTTAAAACAAAATCATTTAGGTTTAAAGTAAGATTGGGGAAATGACTAAAGAATGAGAATCTTGCACTCGAAAAATTCAATTCTCCTTTTACTCTTGACTTTGCAACGTCTTTAATTTTATTCGAGATAGCTTCTGGAAAAAAGTATGGCGCTAAAAATAGGATTGCTACTAATGCTACTACACTTATACCAGTAATATTAAGCGCTTTTTTAATCCCAGTAGGAATTGAAAATTTCATAACGATGATATTAATATAAACTTGATGATAGTTTTTGTTCGAAGATACTTAATCATTTAATTTCTGGAATTGAGGTATGACTAACTCCTAAACTTTTTCAAAAAGCCACCAAATGGGCTTTCTTTTTTTGATGGAATAATTATTCAGTACATAGGTCTTAATATGTTCGATCGCCTCATCCATATTATCGGTTACCAAAACAAGTTTTAAATCGTCTGGGGAGATGGTACCCTCTGTTGCCATAAATGCGATATAAGACATCAGGGGTTCAAAATATTCCTTCCCGAATAAAACAATGGGGAATCCGCCGATCGTCTTTGTTTGTACAAGGGTTAAGGTCTCAAAGAATTCGTCCATTGTACCAAAACCACCAGGCATGATAATAAAGGCATAAGAGTATTTAACCAACACCACTTTCCTTATAAAAAAATAATTAAAGGTGATGGAGGTATGTATATAGGGATTGGGTTTTTGCTCAAAAGGCAATTTAATATTACATCCGATGGATTCTCCCCCATTTTCAAATGCACCTCGGTTTGCGGCTTCCATAATACCCGGACCACCTCCGGTTAACGTTGAAAAGCCCATTTCGGCTATTCGCTTACCAAATTCGCGCGCAGCGCTATAATATTTATGATCTTCATTGAATCGAGCTGATCCGAACACGGTAATGCAGGGACCGGTGAAATGCATGGTTCTGAATCCTTTTATAAATTCAACGAAAATTTGCCAAGCAAAAGCCAACTCAAAAATTCTGGGCTTGGGTCCTTCCAGATATACCGGGTCTTTTGCAGGAATAATTCTTCGCTCTTTATAATTGCCAGTCATATTTCTTTATATCTTCAAATGAATATAGTTGCCTAGACAAGTCAAGTTATTAAAATACACTGAATGCAGAAAGGGTTTCTTACGATATTATTTCTTCTTTTTTTAAAAATATATGGTTGGGGTCAAGAAAAGTTAGAATTTTCATCGGCAGCCTACCATTCATTCACAAAGACAAGAACTTTGGATTTTCTGAATGATCCTGATATAAGAACTGAATTCTTGAATAATCTAGATACAGTTGTTCAACAATTATTTCAAAAGCGGTTAAATTATTCCAATGGTTTCAAGTTCAAAACAGAGAACCCAGACGGGATTAATATAAATCCAGAAAGTGCTAATTTTCGAAAAAAAGACCTGAATCCTAACGACAAAACTACCTACTATCTTGCATTTGAAATTAGTGAACATCCAATCACAACCGAAATGGCTTTAAAGGATGTGGACACTAGTTTTATCAACTTGCTTGCAAAGAAAAAGAATATTTGCGTATACCAATTCAGTGCGAGAATTATTCGCTCAGATGAATCAATTGTATTGGATAAACAACTTTTTGTACTACTTGCTAGACCTGACAATTCGTTTTTCTTAGGATTTGAACATCCTTATTATAATGTAGGTTCAATGGGACTTTCCAAGATCATAAAAACCTGTCTCCCTATTTTAATGGATAGTAACATTGAAACTGAGTTGATTCAGATAACCGCATTGCCTGCCTATGTTCCTGATAATTTTATACAACCTACTATACTAAACAAGGCAAGAACTTATACTACTATTAAAAAGAATTTTGTACAGTATAACAGCAGGAACGAAATACAATCGATCAGGTTTCAAGAACCAGGATATAATCCAATTATTTTGAAGGGTAAAAATAGTACCCCCCTACCAGTTGACATTCAAACTGCCATCAAATATTACAAAAGGGACTATATATTTTTATGGGAGGAAAGCCGTGATGTTTTTGCAGATAAGAATTATAAAATAGCAACGATTGCAACTGTTGTAAATGACGCATACGATCAGGCGCGTCCCCATTGGTTCAATCTTAAAACCGGACTCCCTTTACAATTCCTGCCAGGTAATTACCATTATTTAATTCAAAACAATGATACCATTGCCCGTTTCAATATTCAATTACAGGTAAGTGATCCTTCAAAAAAAGTTTTTTATAATCAAATCATCAATACCAAAGACTATTCAACCATTACGGTTTCAAATACATTTCAAGCGATCAGTCATGTGTATCACTTTGTTTTAAACGGAACCCTACAAAATAAATCATTTAAAATTTTCATCAGTGGCATTAACGGAACACCTTCCATTAAAGAAATTTATTTTAACGGATCGTTAGTCTGTATAGCTCAGGGAACCTTGTATCCGGAAATTTTATCGATCATTGATCCAGAGCTTTCTTCAGATACTTTGAACCAATTACTATTACTATCGTTCAGTAGCTTATTTTAAATGCATACAAAAAATCCAGATAAAATGCTTATCCGGATTTTTAAAAATTTGAGTTTATTACAAGCGTACTTTATTCCACAACAGTTGCAGCTTTGTTTGCTCCCAACATTAATAGATCGCTTGCCACTATTTCGGTGATATAATGTTTCACTCCTTGCTTATCGATATAATTTCTATTCACTAATTTTCCTTCAATAGCAACTTCCTTTCCTTTATCGAGGTATTTCTCTACAATTTCTGCCAGCTTACCCCAGGCAACCACATGATGCCATTGGGTTTCAGTTACTTTTTCTCCCTGTGCATTGTGATAGCTTTCGTTGGTTGCTACCGAAAATTGTGCCAGTTTTTTACCGGTTTCTGTTGTTTTTACATCAGGTGTTTGCCCAAGATTACCTATGAGCTGCACTTTGTTTTTCATTGCGTACATAAAATCCTAATTTATTAATGATGAATACTGGTCAACCCAGCAATTACACAACAAATATGTTCGACAGGTTTTCAATTAATAGGTTGATAAATATTTACATCCGAGTATAAACGTTTACAAACGCTTAAAGCAAAAATTAAAATGAGCTAACCCAAGTTAATTTTCTAGTATTGAATCTGTATATTTAACAATACTATTTTATATAATAAATAATTATCATGAGAAAAATTCTGTTCATAGGTAGCACCCTATTTGCAATCTGTAGTTTGGCGCAAACCACTGCAGTTTCTCCCAATAAATCGAGTGTTTTAAAATCTGTAGAAAAACACCAAGAGGAACTGACAAAAATTAGTGACCAAATCTGGGGCTTTGCAGAAATTGCGATGCGCGAACATAAATCAGCAAAACTCTTGGCCGATTATGCCGAAGCGCAAGGCTTTAGAGTGAGGAAAGGTGTAGCCAATATTCCAACTGCATTTATAGCCGAATATGGTTCGGGCAAACCTATCATTGGCATACTTGGCGAATTTGATGCATTGCCTGGTTTATCACAAAAAGCACAACCTAATAAAGAAGCATTGCTCGCAGGTGCTGCGGGGCATGGATGCGGACATAATATGTTTGGCACTGCAAGCCTTGGCGCAGCAATATCTATAAAAGAATTAATTGCTGCAGGAAAATTAAAAGGCACTATCCGATTTTATGGAACACCTGCTGAAGAAGACCTTGGCGGAAAAGTTTGGATGGCTAAAGAAGGCTTATTCAACGACCTTGATGTTTGCCTAGATTGGCATCCCGATTATGAGAACAAAGCCAATATGCAAAGCTCACAAGCAATTACTGATTATACCATTTCTTTCAAAGGTAAGTCTGCACATGCTGCTGCCGACCCTTGGAATGGCAGAAGTGCTTTAGATGCAGCAGAACTTTTTGCGCAAGGCATTAACTATATGCGCGAACATGTAAAACCTAGCGTTCGGATGCATTATGTTTTTACAAAAGCTGGTAAAGTACCCAATGTAATTCCTGATGAAGCGGCGGTATGGTTATGGATCAGAGATAGTAAAAGAACTGGTGTTGCTGAAGTATCAGAAAGAATGAAAGATATTGCCAAAGGTGCTGCGCTGATGGCTGGTGTAACATCTGAAGTGAGATTGAATAATGGTTTGTATGAACTATTGATTAACGAAACAGGGGCAAAAACTTTACAAAATAATATGAACCTGGTAGGACCTGTTTCATATACAAAAGATGAATTAGATTTTGCCGATAAGATCATGAAAGAATATGGCTTAGAATCTAAAGGAATCAATGGTGCTATCAAGCCCCTTGAAAAAACAAATGAGACTGCACCCGGCGGATCAACCGATGTGGGTGATGTAAGTTATATCGTTCCTGAAATTACTTTGTTAGCTACCACAGCACCATTTGAAGCACCTTGGCATTCATGGGTAGTTGTGGCTTGTGGCGGTATGAGTATCGGACACAAGGGATTATTATTCGCATCAAAATCATTAGGTACAACTATGGTTGACCTTTTTGAAAACGAACAATTAAGAAAAGATATTAAAGCAGAATTTTTACAGAGAAAAGGAAAAGAAGTTTGGAAAGCGATGTTCCCAGACGGACCCCCGCCTGTTCCAAAAGATTAATAAATCTTCGATAATTTTAATAGATATGAATCAATTAAAAGCTCCAAATTGGAAACTTGCTATTGGCTTGCCTGCATTGGTTATACTGACTTGTATTTTAATTGTATTCACGCCTATTTATCAAATTAAGAAAAGTTTATTAACCCCTGCTATCCTACTAGACTTATTAATTACTGCACCATTGCTTTACTATTTTGTTATTTATAATAGTACGGTGCCTAAGAAAACTGTAATTCGTGTGTTCATGATCGGGCTTCTTTTTGCAGGCATCCTTGTTGGAACTGATTCATCAAAGTTTTTGTTGCAAATAAAAAAATGGGTTGCGCCCATTTTGGAATTATATGTGGTTGTTAGTTTATATACTAATTTCTCAAATGCAAAGAAGAATGCAGTAAAATCTGGTAAAGAAGATTTTGATTTTCTTCCTTTTTGCAGACTATCACTAATAAATTTTTTAGGGAACAAAAGATTGGGAACATTAATTGCATCTGAAATCGCAGTTTTTTATTATGCATTTTCTATTAACCCTTCTAAGCCTATAGATTATAAAAGATATTTTAGTTACCATAAGAAAAATGGAATCCTCCTAGTACTTGGAACATTTCTATCACTGTTTATCATTGAAACAGCTGGTATGCATTTAGTTTTTCAGCTATGGAGCAAAACAGCGGCATGGATATTAACTGGAATTAGTATCTACACTTGTTTGCAACTCTTTGCGCATATTCGATCCATCAAATCACGCCCTATTTATATTAACGATGATACCTTAGAATTACACAATGGCCTAGCAGGAGACGCTTCAATTCCTTATACAATTATTAAAGAAATTGATTTTACAAATAAAATGCCCTCAGCAGGTACTATCCAACAATTAGTATTGATCAAAGGTTTTGAAGGGCATAATTGCGTGATTCATTTAACTGAACCCATTACTATTAATCGATTATTTGGAATAGAAAAAGTTTGCGATACCATATTGTTTAATTGTGATCAACCAAAACTTTTTGAAGAAGAAATAAAAAAAATGCGGACTTAATATAGTCCGCATTCAATTTGAAGTAAAAGTAATTATAAACCAACAGTTACTCCAGCCATCATATTAAATCGCTTACTATTATACCCAACTATGTCGAAGTATTCTTGATTGGTAATATTTCTTAGATCTACAAATGCTCTACAGTTTTTTGAGATAGTATACCCTAAATAAAAATCTATCGTATAATAAGAAGGCATCTTTGCAGGACCAGCATCATACATGCCTTTTAATCTATTACCTACAAAACGAAATGAAGGCATAACAGTAAATCCTTTAGCAAGCTCAGCTGTAAATATTGAGCTGAATGCAAAATTTGGTCGTCGATACAAATTTTTAGTTTTAACACCCGCATTTTCACCATCCCCATCAACATAAGTTAGATTGTTTATCAAGCTTATCCTTTTTGTAAAACCAATAGTTGATTCTAGTTCAAAACCATAATCGTGTTGTTGATCGCGATTGATATAATTACTTGCATAAGTATTAGGATCAGTATAAAATACAATCAAGTCTTTGATCTCTCTTTTAAAGCCTCCTATTCTAAAATTGGATTGCTTATTCTTACTATATAATTGCACGCCAATTTCGCTATTGGTACTTTTTTCGGGTTTCAGATTTTTATTTCCATACTCACTATATAGTTGATATAATGACGGAATCTTAAATGCAGAAGAAACATTAATAAATAATTTTACAAAATCGCTGATATGATACGATGGATTAAAAGTATAAGTTAGATTATTGCCATAAATACTATGATGGTTATATCGGAAGCCCGCTTCAAAATCAAACCCTGATACTCCAGTGATTAATAGTGAATGATACATGGCAATATTTGAAGCTTTTGCACTATCCCCTAAAGCAGTTTCATAAGGTCCATAACTACTGATACTTAAATAGTGTTGGTCAGTTTTTTGAGACAACCCTTGTAAACCAGATATCAATTTAATTTTTTTCGTAATTTCAAAATTTCCAAACAGTTCGGTTACAGCTGTATTGCCATGGTAATCACCTTTTGAATAAAAATCAAATCCGCTTACACTTGCACTATCGTTCAAATAAGATCTAGAGGTTTGAGAAAAACTTTGAGACAAGTGTAATTGAATTGAAGGAGTTGAATACGACAATTCAATATTTTGCATAGAATTTTTATTCTCAAAATAATCGTCTTTATCATTTTGGAATGCTCCTGGATCTGTACTTCCGTTATACTTCGAAGAAATACTAAAAGCTTTAATAGAAAAATGATCACTAAATTGATACCCTAGTTTAGCTTGAAAATTATTTTGTTTAAAATCATCATTTTTAAAATTCATCTTGCCTGTACTATCATGTGCTACAGGAAACCCTCCTGATTTAATATAATCATAGACTAGACTATAACTGAACTTTTTTATAGTGCCATTTAACCCAAGATTACTACGAAATGTTTGATAGCTGCCATAGCTTAGCATGGCAGTAGAATTAATTGAATTTTTTCCTGCATTTTTAGTGATAATATTAATCACTCCTGCAACAGCATCGCTACCCCACAAAGTGCTTTGAGCTCCTCTAAGAATCTCTATTCGCTCAACCTGACCCAATGTAATCAAGTTTAAATCAAAGGTATTGTTGACGTTAGATGGATCACCAACTGGAGTACCATCAATTAATATTAAAGTATTACCTGAACTAGCACCTCGCAAGTAAACATCTGGATTTGTTCCTGCATTGTTGTTTGCACCATTAATAAAAATACCTGCTTGATAATTGATTATTTCAGTAAGTGTTTTACCTGCATTGCGTTGCAAGGTCTCCTGATTAATTACGGTAATCATTTTACCCGTACTACTTTGTTTCTGCTCAACTCGATTGGCAGTTACGATTACTTCGTCCAACTGTTTTACAGTGGTACTGTCTTGGGCATGTAGCTGACTGCTGAAAATGATAGCAGTCATAACTAAAAACTTTCTTTTCATTTTTAAGAAATTTTTGTTGTGACTACTTTCAGGAAATAAAAAAAGATAGAAATATAAAGGCCTCACGACGCTTACATCTCATGCCTTTCACCCGAAAGCTGAAAAATTGTGATGGCGGCGGCAGGTCTTCTGACTTGCTCCATTATTCAAGGCCTTCCCATCCCGAATTCTCGGGACAGTGGCACGTGGTTTGAATAATACTAAGGAGCTTACAGCTACGGGGATAGTCCCGGATTTACACCGGATTCCCTATTAATCTTTCTACTTTATAAAAGTATCAGAACCGAAACCGAGACAAAACTAATGTTAAACTAACCGTAACACAAAAAGAAATTGTCTTTAACAAAACTTACCTTTAAAATTGTGTTTAAATTCTTGATAAAAATTATTTAATAAAAAATTGAACCATTAATATTCATGCGCATCATCTCCTATAATGTTAATGGCATACGTGCCGCAATTAAAAAAGGCTTTATCGATTGGTTAAAAACAGACCCTGCTGATATTATTTGTTTACAGGAAACCAAAGCGCTTAAAGACAATGTGGACTTTAAATCTATCGAAGACTTAGGCTTCCACACTTACTGGTTCTCTGCACAAAAAAAAGGATATAGTGGTGTTGCTATCTTTACTAAGATCAAACCTGATCAGGTGTTTTATGGTAATGAAATAGATCATAGCGATTTTGAAGGAAGGGTTATTCGCGCAGATTTTGGCAAAATCACCCTGATCAATGCTTATTTCCCTTCAGGTACCAGCGGTGAATTAAGGCAGACTTATAAATATAAGTGGCTCGATGAATTTTTTGTGTATTTACAGGACTTGCGTAAAACCAGACCAGATATTATAATTCTAGGTGATTATAATATTGCACATGCAGCGATCGATATACATGATCCTAAAGGGAATAAAAACTCTTCTGGATTCTTACCTGAAGAAAGGGCATGGATGGATAAGTTCTTAGAAAATGGATGGGTTGATAGCTTTAGAAAGTTGAATCCAGAGAAAACAGGTGCTTATAGCTGGTGGAGCCAACGTTTTCCAAGTGTTCGATTAGAGAATAAGGGCTGGAGAATTGATTATATCTGCGTTACAGACAATCTGGCGTCTAAGTTAAAAACGGCCAATATCTATCCCGATATTAAGCATAGCGACCATTGCCCAATATTTCTTCATCTCAATAAACCATAGAAAATCAATCATATAAGATGTTTATATATAATATTACTACAAAAGTCGACCCCTCAGTGCATGAAGCCTGGGTTGCATGGATGAAACAAACACATATCCCCGATGTGATGCATTCGGATTGTTTTAGCGATTTTCAATTTGTTCGCTTGCTTGAATTGGATGATAGCGATGGTCCAACTTATGCTGTTCAATATAGAGCTGAATCGATAGCCAACTACAATCGATACCTCGAAATACATGCTAACAAATTGCGCAATGATTCATTGGTACAATGGGGAAATAAAGTCATCGGATTTCGATCTTTAATGCAGGTTGTGCATTGAGTGTGGAAACTTTTGTTTTTTCATTTTACTAATCACAAAACTTTACTATATTCCCTTGAAAGTCGCTTTGGGCAAGCGTTTCAGCGAAAATATCGTGAAACCCTTTACAGCAAAGGGTTTCAGCTAATTAAATATTGAATTTAATGTTCCTTTACCCTTCGATTTTTCGCTTGAAACCCTTTATTGATAGGGTTTTAGAGCTAAAATAGTGCATAAAATAAATTTTGATATTAATTAAAAGAAAATAAATTTGTCTAGTTTAAAAATCAAATTAAAATAACATCTATGAACAAAGCTGAATTGATTGCACAGATTGCTGAAGACGCTAGCATTACAAAAACTCAAGCTAATGCTGCTTTAGATTCTTTTGTTGACACCGTAACTAAAACTTTAAAGAAAGGCGATAAAGTTACTTTGGTAGGTTTTGGTACATTCTCAGTATCTAAGCGTGCTGCTCGTACAGGCCGTAACCCTCAGACTGGTGCTACTATCAAAATCAAAGCTAAAAAAGTTGCTCGCTTCAAAGCAGGTAAAGAATTGGCCTCAAAAGTTTAATTACTTAAGGCTAAATAGAAAAACCCTCGCAATTGCGGGGGTTTTTCTATTTTTGCAGCTCATCAATTATTTCACTCAAAAAAAATCATCATGGGAAGAGGCGATAAAAAAACCGCAAAGGGCAAAAGATTTAAAGGTTCTTTTGGCAAAGTCAGACCAGCAAATGGCGTAAAATCTAAGAAGCTCACTGTTAAGCAGTCATCATAAACTTATTAGCTACTTATAGAAAAAGGCTGATCACTTATTCGTGATCAGCCTTTTTCTATTTCTGTTTATCTGTTATTTCTTTAATTGCAAATACGAGTTTATCTAAATCTTGTATCCTGGTATAGACATGCGGTGTAATGCGCACACAACTTACATTTTCCCAAACTATTCCTACTGTATGAATTTTGTAATTATTCAGAAGCGCTGCATCTAATTCGCCGGGCGTCATCCCATCAATACTCACCCCACAAATAGCACATGAATACTCGGGCTTGAAAGAAGTATGTATTTTAACTTTCGGATGTGTCACCACTTTATTAGCCCAATAATTTTTGAGATAACGAATTCGATCTTCTTTTCTTTTTGAGCCAATAGCCATTTGAAAATTTACCGCTTCGCCAATTCCCTGTTCGATCGGAAAGCTACGTGTACCAATGGTTTCAAACTTTCTGATATCTGTTCCATGGGGATTGTCGTTACATACCAATGGCCAGATTTTTGAAATTTTTTCTTTACTAATCCATAGCATACCGCTACCAATTGGGGCACTTAAAAATTTATGTAAACTGGTTCCAAAATAATCACAATGCAAATCGGGGATCTTATAATCTAAGAGTCCAAATGAATGCGCTCCATCTACTATTACTTCACATCCCTTGCTCTTAGCCATCTTCGCAATTTTAGCTACTGGTAGGATCTGACCAATCCAATTGATGATATGCGTAATATGAACAATCTTAGTTTTTGATGTGATGGCTTTTTCATATGCCGATACGATCTCCTCATCATTCTCGATCGGGAATTTGAAATTCAACTGGGTATAAACAATTCCCTCACGTAATACTCGTTGCTTCCATGCATTGATCATATTGGGATAGTCTTGTTTGGTCCCAATCACTTCATCGCCCGCTTTAAGGTCCAACCCGAAAATAACAGTATTCAAAGCCTCAGTAGCATTTCTATTAATCGCAATTTCTTCGGCAGAACAACCAGCCAGCTCCGCCAGCTTGTAGCGTAATGGCTCCCTTCCTTGGTCCAAAATCCGCCACATATAGTAAGATGGGGCCTGATTCGATAGGTCGTTATACCTAGCCACAGCTTCCTGAACAACCCTTGGGGACGGACTAACACCCCCATTATTTAGGTTAATCAGGTTAGCGTTTACGGTATAACTCTGTTGAATGACCGACCAGTAGTCTTCGTCCATGGCTACTTCTTCGGGGCGCAATAACTGCACTTTTTTCTGGGCTGCCTCAAAATTTGCAGCATGTAGTTCATTAAATAAACTATTCGCGGAAAA
>CAIJLK010000299.1 GCA_903821465.1 uncultured Bacteroidota bacterium
AATATTTTAACTATCAATTTGGTAGTATTTTTTGTGATTAGCACCTTTGTAATATCTAGGCCATTTGCATTATTCGGCGTATTCTCCAAGCTTAGAAATACTTAAATCTTTCTACTACTGCGAAATTCACTAAAAATATAGTGTTCCCCATAAAGCACATTAAAGTAAATAAGCTACGACATTCGTCATGCTTTGTAAAACTTTTTTAAATGCAAATGTGTAATTCGACATTATAAATTTCCAAAAAATGATTCACGAAGAAATTTTCGATAATATTGATAAGGTTATAGATTACCTTAATAATCAAGGCTGGACCTTGTCTAAAACATACTTTGGAAATGCTCCATATAAACTTATGGATTTCGGGGATAATAAACTCGTTTACTACCCCGAACCTTTTGGATCACCTTTATTTAGGGGCCAAAATGAATTTCATGAACCATGTATCGCTTCATTTTATAGAAATCAGCCTGACTTAATTACACAATTTATTCAGAAAGTAAAAATCGAAGAATTTAGACTTGTAACTTCAAAGCATCCTGTGATAAAAGAAGACATTGAAAATGGGATATTTTATGACTATGTTGCATTGGCACAACATTATGAATTTAAAACTGAAATGCTAGATCTTACAAACAGTTTACCAGTAGCAGCATTTTTTGCTGTAACACAGTATGATTCCGGAAAATATATTCCAATTGAGAAAACTGAAGAGAAAGGGGTACTTTATTTTGTTATGCCAGACACTCAATTTATACCATTAGTCACTGAAAATCAAGCTGAAATACATCCAGTTGGTTGGCAAGTTTTTAAACGACCTGGAGAACAAAGAGCATTTGGGGTAAATCTGTCAAAAAATAAAGATTTTAATACTATGTCAGGAGTTTTTGCATTTCGATTCCGACATGACAAAATCATTTCAGAACAAATATACAATTTATTTCATGGGGGTGAGGACTTGTTTTCTAAGGACATCTTTGCAGAAAAGGCAGCAGAAATTAAGGATTCAAATATCTTTTCAAGACATGCTTTTGACATAGCTTATGAGAATTCAAATAAAGAATTGACGAGAGAAATGATTTTAGCTGAACTTGAAAAAAGAAATATTAAAATTCAAATTAATTCAATTTGGGAATATTCGTTGGAGGATTTAGCTACATTGAAGGAACTTTCCCTTTCAGGAAAGCTTACAGAAAATCTGATTGCAACGACCAGGCTTTGTTATATTCCAGACAACAATAAAAATTAAATGAAATTGAGGAGAATAAAAATCTGCATATTGCTGTAATATTGATAGTTAACTATATTATTTAATAACCAATCTGGTCGCATTAATCACCGCATCCGCATTAATTTGTTCCAGCTTTTCAATCAGTTCCGGCATTAATTGATCAATCGCCGGATTAAACCACTCCCTGGGTACCCGGGTTGTTAATGAAACAACACTTTTGGCAGTCCTCACAACAGTTCCGCCTACCATCATATAACCCCGGCCAACACCTTTGTGCACAAAGACCCCATGACGTTCGAAGATTATGGAAGCCTGGTCAATTACACCATATTTCTGCTTGGTCTGAGATTTAAGGCTGTCACTTAATTTGCGTTCCAACCGTCCATGATGAAACCTGGAACGATTTTTACCATGACTAAATGAAGCAGTATTTAA
>CAIJLK010000300.1 GCA_903821465.1 uncultured Bacteroidota bacterium
CCAGCGATAATATATTTTAGCAAGATTATTTACGATCTGATTAAAACCAACGGTCACAAAATCGCCGAACTGCATTTCCATCACCGATTTAAATCCCTGCAAACTTAGTCCCAGTGTAACCCCCACAATCGCACTTTCGCAAAGCGGGGTGTTGCGCACACGGGCTTTCCCAAACTCTTCTACAAAGCCTTCCGTAATTTTAAAAGCACCCCCGTATTCGGCAATATCTTGTCCCAATAAAATTAATTCGGAATCAATTTCCATACTCTGTTTGAGTGCCTCTTGAATTGCATCCACAAATCTTTTTTCGGGAGCGGCTTCGGAATACACTTCATTCAGGTCGCGAATATTAGAACTAGCCATTGGCGCAAACACATCGTTCAATTCTTCTTGCTGGTCAACAATAAATTCAGTGACTTTAAATGCTTCCAACAAATCTGCTTCGATCATTTCTTTGAACTCATTACGCAGTTCCGCAACCTTCATTTCATTGATCACATTGGTAGCAATCAGGTATTGCTCAAAATTTTTGATCGGATCTTTTCTACCCCACTCTTCTATTAATTCTTTTGGAACATATTTAATACCACTGGCTTCTTCGTGTCCGCGCATGCGAAAAGTCATGCATTCAATAAAATAAGGTTTCTGATTTTCGATGCAATATTCGCGAACGCCTTTTATAGTATCGTATACAGCCAGCACATCGTTACCATCAATGCGCACACCTTCCATGCCATAGCCTTTTGCTTTATCAACCAATCGCGCACAGCGGTATTGTTCATTCACGGGTGTACTTAATCCATAGCCATTATTTTCGATAATAAAGATCACAGGCAGATCCCAAACAGCGGCAACATTTAATGCTTCATGAAAATCTCCTTCACTGGTGCCACCATCGCCAGAAAAAGCAACTGCTACTTTATTTTCTTTACGCAATTGATAAGCAAGTGCTACACCATCGGCTAGGGCTAACTGGGGACCTAAATGCGAGATCATTCCGCAGATATGATGTTCGCTCGTGCCAAAATGAAAACTTCTTTCTCTGCCCTTGCTATAGCCTTCTTTATTTCCCTGCCATTGCATGAATAATTTTTGCAGAGGCATCTTCCGCGCTGTGAACACCCCAAGATTTCTATGCATTGGCATGATCCATTCATCCTGATCGAGGGCCATGGTTAATCCAATAGAAATAGCTTCCTGACCAATGCCACTAAACCATTTACTGATCTTACCCTGACGCAACAGCACCAACATTTTTTCTTCGATCATACGAGGCAATAATAATTGCTGATAGAGTTCGATGAGTTGGTTGTTCGATAGGTCCTTACGATTGAATTGCATAGAAGCGTTTTTGGAGCAACTAAGTTATGGCTTTGCCCGTTAAGCATTATGCACAAAAAAGCCCCAACCGACAATGGTTAGAGCTTTTCAAAATTATTAATACGTATTAGTTGCGACTACTAGCGAGTTTGCTCAATAGTTTTAGGATCTCGATGTATAACCAAACGATGGTTACCAACAATCCGAAAGCACCGTACCACTCCATAAATTTAGGAGCGCCTCTTTCAGCACCCTGCTCAATCATATCGAAATCCATGATCAGGTTCAAAGATGCAATAGCAACAACGAACAAACTGATCCCGATGCTAAACAGGCTATTATCGTGCATGAAACTTACGTTCACGCCAAACATATTCAATACTAAAGTGATCAGGTAGAAAATACCGATCCCTAGGGTTGATGCGATTATGACTGATTTGAATTTTTCAGTTGCTCTGATCACTCTAAAATTATAGAGCAAGAACATTGCGATAGCTACACCAAAAGTTAGTCCAACTGCTTGCATTACCAAACCAGGATAATTTTTAGCGAACATGGCGTTGAAAACAGCAGAAATACCA
>CAIJLK010000301.1 GCA_903821465.1 uncultured Bacteroidota bacterium
GGTCTTGGTATCGTTAACCGGAATGATCTTGATCCTCTATATCAAAAGAAAAAAATGGAGCGGACTAATCATGGCTTTCATTGGATGCTTACTGTTATGGCTGCTATATAAGATGTTTATTCCTTGAAATAACAACTAGTACCTATATTTGCAGCCCTATAATAAACAGAGAGGTGTCCGAGTGGTTGAAGGAGCACGCCTGGAAAGTGTGTATACGGCAACGTATCGAGGGTTCGAATCCCTTCCTCTCTGCTACTTCTATCTATTTTTATTTTAAAAAATCTCTGAACCAATACCCGCTATCTTTTATAATGCGTTCTTGCGTTTTGAAATCGACATACACTAAACCATATCTTGGCCGATAACCTTCTCTCCATTCAAAATTGTCCAATAAACTCCAACATAAATATCCCCTTACATCTATCCCTTCATTTTTTGCTCTCAGCATTTGCGCTAAATAGCTTTTAAAATAATTAATCCTTTGTGTATCTTCTACTCGATTATCTACTACTTGATCTTGTAATGCACAACCATTTTCAGTTACATATAATTTTTTGACTCCTTTATAATTACTGAATCTTTTTAAAGTTTCATACAAACTTTCTGGATAAAATTCCCACCCCATATCTGAAAAATCTTTTGCACCTCTTTTTGCTGGATGAATCTCCAAGCCGTGCATATAAGGAATGATCCCAATATTTTTAACTACTTCTCTAGTATAATTTTGGATCCCAATAAAATCAAAATCAAATACCAACTTTTCCATATCATCCTCTTTGATATGTTTGTCAATGTTTCGCAGAAATGGTAAACTTGAAATGGGGTAACCTAATCCTAGTGATGGCTCAATAAATAATCGATTTAATAATGCATCCCATCGCTCTACTGCAATATGATCTTTCTCTAAACTTCTTAATGGCATCACATGACTACAAGAAAATGTGGTACCAATATTTGCATTGCTCACATTTGACCGAATAATTCTACCACCCTCAGCCTGACACATCGCAGCATGATGTATCGTGGGCAATAAATGATTCACGCCTCTCAAGCCGGGTGCGTGCACTCCAACTCCATATCCAACCACAGTAAAAGCAGTTGGTTCATTTAATACGATCCAATCTTTTACTTTATCGCCATAAGATTTTGAGATCAGATGTGCGTATTCAGAAAACCAATCAATCACTTCTCGATTCATCCAGCCGCCTTTGTCTTGAAGAACCTGTGGAAGATCCCAGTGATATAAACTAATCCAAGGGTGTATATTATTTTCTAAACACTTATCAATGACGCGATGATAAAAGTCGATTCCTTTTTGATTAACACTACCTGTTCCCTGGGGAAGAACCCTCGACCATGCGGTACTAAATCTAAAAACATTCATGTTCAAAGATTTCAAGAGATCGATATCAGAAGCATAATTATGGTAAAAGTCGCACGCTATATCACCTGTTGATCCATCCTTAATATGTCTATGTTTTTGGGAGAAAGTATCCCAGATTGATCTGGATTTTCCATCTTCTTGAGATGCCCCTTCAATTTGATATGCAGCAGTAGAAACACCCCACAAAAAATCATTACCAAAGGCGGATTTCGATAATTCAGATTGCTTTACAATGGAAGCAAGTACTTGTTGGGGATTCGAAAGAGTACCTGATGCAATTATTCCTAGAAGTCGAAGAAATTCTTTCCGGTTCAAAATATTGATCATTCAGGAATCTTTTATGCGAAACTACTTAAAGTTCTAAACATAAAAGTAATCACTATTTTTTTGCAGCTACAATTTCGCTATAAGCGGCAGTGGTGAAAATATTATCCACCTTTTTCAAAACAATCGGATCATCCACAGGATGGTTTGATTTGAACTTTTCTCCGAGTAATTGAGAGATGGTTGCTGCGATCTGACTAGTATAGATTTGATCCTTTTCTTTAATTTCTCCAACTGGGGCAATTCCTTGTCCGATTGTTGCCAACCAAGTTTGACCAGATCCGCCTACCCAAAAACCATGGGAATTCCAATTGGAAGATTTTTTTCCTCTTCCATGATCTGTAGTGATGATGAAAGTGGTATTGTTTTTATAGAAGGGATCCGTTTGAACAAAGTACCAGAGCTCGGCCACCATTTCATCGAACTGGTGTGCTTTTTGTAAATAATGATCATACTCTCCCTTGTGCGCAAACTCGTCTGTTTCCCCTAATCCTAGATATAAAACTTTTGGGTGCTTCTCTTCCAGATACCTTTTTGCACAACCGAATGTGAGCATATCAAAACGGCAATTCGTTTTGTGCGTTACATTTTCCTGCACCTGATTTAGAATAGCATTGACTGAATCTTCTGATTCATTTACAGGTTCATAGCCACTGTTAACGGGTAATCCATTTTCTGATTCAGCTAAAATATAGGGCATAATATTCCAGGAACTGTATGCCACTACTTTACCCTTGTAGTCATCTTTTGCATTTAACCATTCCAGAACATTGATATTACTATTACGAACTGCAAGATTGGGTATTAAAGTTCTATCTGCTGAGCCCGTAAATAGCTCATTATAACCAGGATAAGAGATTTTATAGAGGTTCTTTACGTTCACATCGTTTTTAAAATCTCTATTACCCGACAATTGTCCCTGCTTTGCAATTACATTCCAAAAGAAGGGCATGAGTTTTTTTCTTCTTTCAATAATATTTTCATCCCAATACTGCTCACACATTAAGGCAGTATCTTTTACCTGATTAGTATTGTGAAGGATACTAGAATCGGCTCCTCTAAATACCTCCTGCCAACGAAAGCCGTCGGTGGTGATAATAATAATATTTCTTGTTTGCGCTTTGGGTTGAGCCATTGTACAAAAACCAATAGCCATTCCGATAAAAACAAAGAGGAAAGATTTCATAGCGATGTTTTACAAAAGAAAATATTCTATGTATCTCCTCTGTTAGATTACTATTAACGAATCGTTATGATTTCAAATCTTAGTTTAAATACTTGCGCTTTAGTTTTTTAAGCGCCTTCTTATTCAATCCCATTTCTATTTCGAGGTAATTATCTATTGAACCATAGATCTTTGTAATAGCTTCAAATGTAGCTTTTAAATAAAGTTCCTTTACTCCCAATACATCATCAACAACTGCTTCCTTCATATGATAGTTGTCCATCAACATTTTGCGCATTCTACCATTATCCGACTGGCGATAATAATTCGTAGCTAAATAATCGTTCATGATTGTTTGTTCATCTACACCCAATGCATACAATATTAGCGCTGTTGCAATACCTGTTCTGTCTTTTCCAGCCGTACAATGGTATACCAATGAACTATCATTGGAGTTATTGATCAAGGCATCAAACATGGGCTTATAACGCTTAGGATAGGCATCAATATTTGAATAAAAAGGCAACATGATGCTATCTCCAACTGTTGCAACAGACATTGATTGAAACATCTTTGACCGATTGCCCACATCCTCAGAACCTGCAGGTAAAGAAATTCTAATGGCAGTGTTGGGTAATTTATCTGGGCCAGCTGCTACTTCCGCCGGGCCGCGAAAATCAAGTACATAGTGGATCTTCAATGCTTCTAATTTTTCAAGGTCAGCAGCTGTTAATCGGTTGATCTCTGCTGATCGATATATTTTACCCCATTTTACTTCCTTACAATCCTTGGTTTTGTATCCACCAATATCCCTAAAATTGATGGCACCCTGCAATTTCACTTCCCTTTTTAAACTATCGGCAATTTGACTAATTGCAAAAAAAGGAAAAAACATAACCAATAAGGAAAAGTAAGTTTTCATCTTTCTAATTTATATTGATGGACAAAAATAGTAAAGTCCCCCCGAGTGCTCAGGGGGACTTTCTAAATTATTAAAATGCTGCTATTTAACTAACCACATTAAAGAGTTAACATCATCTGTACCACTATACTGTGAAGTAAGAGCAGTTTTATAGTTTGCATTATTGAAGGTGATCTCGTCTTGTGGATATAACCAACGAACTGGGATCTTATTATTTGGAGTTCCAATACCTGCACCACCTTGCGAGAAAGCTGGCACGCCTGTTCTACGTTGATTGTAGAAAGCCTGGAAACCAGAGTTACTAAAGAAAGCAATATATTTCTGATTTAAAATCTGCGTCAACCCAGTTGCATTATCACCTGCATAAACCACCCCTGGCTGAGCAAGGAAACCAGTAATATCAATAGTTGCAGTACCCATATTTGGCTTAGTTCCATCAAGATTACCAATAACGAATGATTGACCTTGAGTTAATTTATATACACCCAACGAAGCATTGATACCTTTCAAATACCAATCAGCAGCAACTGTTCCTGGGATCCATCCACGGTTAGCTGCTTCAGCAATATTGAAACACATTTCTGGGTAACCTAAGAAAATATAAGGCTCACAGTTTGCACCAGCTGCATTTGAGAAATATCTGTTCCAGTTAATGAAAGAGTACATACCAGCAGTAGAGTTATTACTCAATGTAGCTTGTGCTATGTTAACATCTGCACCAACATAAGCTGTAAAGTCGCTTACTGCTTTACCTGCAGTTAATTGAGCAGGAGCAGGAACAGCAAATGCAAATGTTCTTGGATCTTTATTAGTAGTTAAAAGATCTAAAACAGTTTTATTCATATTTGCTGCATAACCATAAGGGCTATAACCAGCTCTATTTACAGGATACTGATTGTAAGCTGAGTTATAAGTGTAAACCATATTATCACTGTTTGCAGTCATAATAGGATACTTAGTAGGATTTGAGATAATAGCTGCGAATTGCGCTTTAACATTCAAATCTGCATTATCATCTGCACGCTTACTCAAAGAAATCAATACACGCAATTTGTAAGTATTGATCACTTTTTGCCATTGCAAATAAGTCATACCATAAATATCACCAGCAGCATCTAATTTAGTATTTGCATTAGCTGTAGAGATCAATGCACCTAAAATAGTGTTTGCAGTATCTAATAAATTCAAACTGTTTTTGAATACCTCTTTCTGAGAATCGTATACTGGTTCTAATACAGCAACATTACCAGCTTGATACATTGGAATATCACCTACTCTTTCAGATAACCATACAAAAGAATGCGCTTTAAAGAATTTGCTTAATGCATAGTAAGCATTTGTTTTGTTGTTATACTGTTTGAAAGCTTGTTCTTCCATTTTGTTGGCATACTTAACGATATCGTAAGTATGACCGGTGTTTGACCAGTTGTAGAAATTACTTCCGAAATAGTAAGAATAGTTAGAAACAAAATATTGATTGTATTTCCAAACATCTGCAATAATTGGATCTTCACCTCTTTGCAATGTAGCAGTGATGTGATTTAAGATCAGAGAAGCAGGAACCGTTGAAGTCTCTGCAGCAACGTTTGGATTTGACAATAGATCTCCTTTCTGACAAGCAGTAAAAACTGAACTTGCGAAGATTATTGATAGAACCGAGATAATTAATTTATTTTTCATAATCGATGAATTTCTTTTGATAGTTAATTAGAAAGTAAGGTTTAAATTAAAACCGAAGTTTCTTGTTGTTACACTTTGCAATGCACTTCCTGTATTTAATGATCTGTTAGAATCGTTAAATCCTGAAGTGAACTGATCGATATCAAAATCTTTTCTTGCTGCGAAGTACAATAAGTTTCTACCAACCAAAGAAATAGAAGCAGATTTAATTACTTTATTATTTCCTAACATTTTAGCAGGGAAATTGTAACCAATACTAACATCACGCAATTTCACATAAGAACGATCAACCATCCAGTATTCAGTAACGTTACCGATACCTGAAGAAATGAAATTCTGAACAGTTGAAGCAGTTGAATTAGGAACAATTGTTAAAGCACTTAAGTTGGTAATTTGTCCGTTTGCAAATATTGGTGTACCGCTTGTGATTGTTGATCCTGGAGCAATATATTTAGGAGTTGGAGCAACAGTACCCAAACTAGTTGTTTGCCATTCAGCCAAACGAGCAACACCAAATGCACCTGAAGCACTTTCAATTGATGTACCACCATTCATACCATCTTTGTAAACCTCATCATAAATTTTTCCACCAATTCTTCCATCAAACTGGAAACTAAAAGTGAAATTATTATAAGCGAATTTGTTACCAAATCCAAAAGTGAAATCTGGATTAAGATTACCCAAGAAAGTATTGTTATTAATATCAGAAGGAGCACGTAATGGCAGGCCACCACTATAGAGGATATTGTTTGAAGCATCACGAACAAAGCCTGCACCATAATAAGCATCTAATCTGTCGCCTACTTTATAGTTATGGCTATTTAATGACAACAATGTTTCGTTACCATAAATCGCATCTAAAGTTTCTTTGTAAGTAGCAATATTAAAGTTCACATCCCAATTCAAACCTTTTGCAGATTTTAATGGAGAACCATTAATAGATAGTTCAAAGCCTTGTTTCTTAGTTGTGATACCATTTACGTTTTGTGCACTATAGCTAGTTGATGGGGCAACTGGCAATGCATAAATTTGTGGTCCGTTTAAACTCTGGAAGAAAGTAAGATCAAAACCAATTCTATTTTTTAAGAATTTCATATCCAAACCAGCCTCAATTGTTTGACGATTAAAAGGCTTTAAAGTTGGGTTTGCAATTGTGCTTGAATAATCTACTGATGCAGTTCCATTATAGTAACTAGTAATTGCATATGCATTTTGGTTTGCATAAGAAGGCCCATCATAAGAAGAATATAAATCAGAACCGTAACCTAACAAACCACCATTGGTACTTTTACCAGTAACCTGTGTAAATGCTGAAGGAATGGAACTTTGAGTTAATGCTCCTTTCACGTTTGCATAAGAAGCACGCACTTTCAGGAATGAAATTACTTTAGGTAAGTTCAAATAATCAGATAATACAGTACTTGCAGAAACTGAAGGGTAGTAGAACGCATTATTACCGTCAGCCAAAGTAGATAGTTTATCTACACGACCAGTATGTGATAATGTGAAATAGTTCTTGTAGGTGAAGTCCATACTATAGAACGCACTATATACTTGCATTTTAGAACCCCATGTATAAGATAAAGCAGCATCTTTAGAGTTCGACAAAGAAAATAAACCAGGAATAGCCAAAGCCTTTGTAGTTCCCCAGAATGAATTGTATTTGAATGAACGCTCAGAAGCACCAGCCAAAGCACTGATAGTCCAGTTACTTACTTTTTTATCAAAATTTAAAAGTAAGTCTGTATTGTTCTCCATTAAATTACGCTTGTCTTCATGATAATCACCATACCATCCAAAGTAAAACCATGGAGTATAGGTATTTAAGTTAGCACCAGCCGGAACCTGTTCTGTTCTAATTTGATTCCAAGTAGTTAACTGAGAACGCAAGCTTAAGTTTAATGCATCATTTATTTTGTAAGAAGCTTTTATATAGCCGTAAATATCAGTTTTATCGTGACTACGTAACCACTGTTTAGCCATAAACCAAGCACTATTTTCACGACCATACTCTTGTGCATATTGCATCAAACCTGGAACACCCTGAGGTCCTTTATAAACATCTTTCAAATCATTAATATCATAATCAGCAGAACCATACACTTTAAACATGTAGATGTATGAGTTTGGTCCGTAGTTTACATCAGGAATATTCGGGGAATACTGCTGATTTAAATTTAAATTTGCTTCTACTTTTAATTTAGATGTGATATTATAACCAGCGTTCAAATTAAAATTATCTGCATTCAATTTTGTATTTGGAGCAACACCTTTCTGATACATATGCGATACAGACATTCTGATATCATATCTATCACCAGAGGCTGACAATGCAACGTTATTCGTAGAAACTAAACCAGTTTCCATGAACTTATTAAAGTTGTCGGCACCGCGAGCAGTCCAAGGGGTTGGCGTTCTGATACCTGTAACCGGATCGAAAGGACTATCATACTGACGAACTAATTGTCCCTCAAAACGTGGTCCATATTCCTGTAAACGCTGTGCGTTATCATATAGTCTATTACCATAATCGTATTGGAAAGTTTTACCACGACCGTATTCAGTCTGACTTTCAGGTACAGTTAAGAAACCTTTCTGGAACATATTGCTGCTATTCACATCAACAGTCCAACCCTTTTTATCTTTACTACCTCTTTTAGTAGTGATAACGATCGCACCATTTAATCCACGGAAACCGTATAACGCAGATGCGTTGGTTCCTTTCAAAACAGTGTAAGTTTCGATATCATCAGGGCTAATATTCCAAGTATCTGTATTTACTGGAACTCCATCAACAACGAAAAGAAGATCTGTACTACCACGTAATACGATCTCAGGGCGACCTAACATTTCAGCATTTGCACCTACCGATAAACCTGCAACTTTACCTGCTAAAGCGTTCAATGGATTGGCATCTCTTACTTTGTTTAAGTCAGAACCTTTAACAACAGAAACTGAATAACCTACTCTCTTCTGTTCTTTTTTAACACCATAGGCTGTAACGATCACATCTGCTAATAAAGCAGGATCATCATTCAAACTAACTACAATATTGTCGCCAGTTACTTTCTGTTCAACGGTTACATAACCAAAAGAAGAAACAACCAAAGTAGATCCGTTTGCTGCTTGCACAGTAAATAAACCTGCATCATCAGTAGTCGTTCGATAATTTGATTCTTTAACACGTACTACCGCACCAGAGATACCTAACCCTGATTTAGTTGTGATTTTACCAGAAAGTTTCTGGCTTTGCGCAAATGCACTCAAATTTCCTAAAAGCAATGCCATTATTAGCAATGAACTCAGAAAATTGATAGTTGATTTCAATCTCATTTTTATTTTTTTGATGATAAATAAACAGTTTTGTAAAGCCATCAGGGATTATAGAAGCCTGTTAAGAAAGTGCGAAACTATTGTTAAGATCTTTCAAAGCAAATGTTTAAACAATGAATTAATAATCAGGTAACAATTGATTAATAATTTGAATATAATATGTTCTTATTTTATTAACATTGAGATGCAACTTTTAAACGAGCTACTTTAAAAACCAATGTGGATAAGCCTTTGAGCGATTTAATGTGTTTTTAATAAAATAATATTGTATCATTAATGAGTCAATAACTTTACAGTAATTAATTACTTATACAATTTTTATATATGCGTTTCTACCAGCTATTTCTATTTCTAGGTTTGATCAGCCTTACTAATCTGCGCGCTCAACAAATAAATTATACCGTTGCAAATGCGCATTCGCATAACGATTATGAACAGAAGCAGCCATTTTACCTGGCATATGAAGAACAATTTGGATCAATCGAAGCCGATATCCATTTAGTTGATGGAAAAATATTAGTAGCCCATGATGCAAAAAATGTTTCGGTTAATTTGAGTCTTGAAAAACTCTACCTAGACCCATTAGATTATTTTATCAAAAAGAATAATGGTGCACCTTATAGCGATTCAGGTAAAACCTTACAATTACTGATTGATCTAAAAACGGATGCTAATAGTACCCTTGCTGCGTTAATAATTGCTTTAAAGAAGTATCCAAATATCATACACAATAAAAAAATAATCATTGCCATTACTGGTAATAGACCTGATCCAAAAGACTATCATTTGTACCCATCCTTTATTATGTTTGATGGAAGGCTTCAAGAAAAATACACTAAAGATGCCTTAGCTAAGATTGCTTTGATCAGTGATGATCTTGGCGACTATGTAAAAAAGAAATTTCCGCTTGAAGTATCCACGGAAGAAAACACTAAGATCTTGAAACTGATACAGGATGCACACCAATTGAATAAAAAAGTTCGTTTTTGGGGCGTTCCTGATTATCCAATTGCCTGGAAGAAAATGATGGAATGGGGGATAGACTATTTAAATACAGACCATATTAATATGCTATCTGATTTTTTATTAAAGGAAAATAAGGATCGAGTGCTCATGCCCTTCAATAGGATCATCCACTCTGCAGGGAATACCATTCGATTTGGCAAACCTAATTTAGAAAACCATGCGCTCGACCTTGCCAATTTGACTGAAAATGGATCTGTGGTGGTAGAAGATCGCTATGGTGTGATTGCTTTAAATGTATTGGAAAATAAGATTATTGACAGATTCACTTACAATGATCTGCCGAAATATAAAAACTATACCAGCACATATTCTGGAATCAAAACATTTCAAGTAAGTGGAAAAACATTTGTGATTTGGAGTGCCGCAGAAGCAAACAAACAAAATGCCGCCATCATGATTGCAGAATGGAATCAGGGTTTTAAAAATATTACTGAAATAAAAGTTGAAAAAAGAGCGCCTGCAAATAATGCATTGCCAAACGATTTGGCAGTACAAAATGAAAATGGCGAATGGTTTATCTATACAGTTTTAAATGGTAATAATGAATTGCTAAAAATTAAATGGACCGATAAATCAATTGTATGGAAATCAAATACCGGCATTGCCCCATACGCAATTGCAATTGCCAATAATACAGTGTACGTTAGTAACTGGGCGGGTAGCATTGCTACGGATAGTACAAAAGAAAGAGCTGGAGTACCATGGGGATTGGCTTATACAGATCAAAGAACCGGCGCTACAGCTACAGGATCAGTATCGGTATTCGACTTCAACGGAAAACAAGTTTCTGAAATTAATGTGGGCTTGCATCCTAATGCCATTAAAAGCTCCAATGATGGAAAATATATCTATGTATCCAATGGATCCAGTGATGACATTTCGGTGATCCAAACAAAGTCCCATAAAGTTGTAGAAACAATTCCTGTTAGTTTACTGCAGGATAGTTTACACGGAAGCACACCAAATGCACTTTTTGTAAATGAGGCAAATAATATACTATATGTAGCAAATGGTTTAAATAATGCTATTGCTGTTGTTGAACTTGGTAAATATGCAACTTCCAATGGAAAAGGGAAATCTTTTCTCAAAGGGTTTATTCCTACTGAAGCTTATCCGGGCGGCTTATTGATAAAAAATAATTTGCTGGTGGTTACTAATTTAGAATCGAATGGTTCCAATGTAATTGATGAAAATAAAAAAGCCAGATCGATACACCAACAGATTGCTTCTGTTAGTGTGATCCCTTTACCTAATACCAAGGAATTAGAAAAATACACGCAGGAAGTTGTTCAATTAAATTTAGTTAGCCGTATACAGCAATTGCAATTAGCCCCCAGGGAAAATGTTGCAGCACTACCCGTTCCTGAACGTTTAGGTGAGCCTTCTATTTTTAAACACGTAGTTTATATCATCAAAGAGAATAAAACTTACGATCAAGTTTTTGGTGATTTGCCAAAAGGTAGAAACGATAGTTCACTTTGTGTTTTTGGAGAAAAAATAACTCCGAACCAACATGCAATTGCCAAACAATTTGGATGGATGGACGATTATTATGCATCGGGTAAATCGTCTGCAGAAGGGCATCAGTGGACAGATGCTGGTATGGTGTCTGACTATGTAGAGAAAATGGTAAGGGCTTGGTTTAGAAGTTACCCGCATCGACAAGAAGATGCATTGGTGTATAATAAAAATGGATTCATTTGGAACCAAGCTTTAGACCATGGTAAATCTGTAAAAATTTATGGTGAAGCTTGCAAAACGAATTATGATAATAAAAGAAATTGGTCAGCCATTTATCGGGATTATACAAAGGGTGTGAAACCTGACTGGCATAATACAAGCACTATTGCAAGGATTCGTCCCATCATTTCAGATACTTATCCTGATTGTGATAATATCAATTTTAGTGATCAGCAAAGAGCGGATATTTTTTTGGCGGACTGGAAAAATTTTGAAGCAAATAATGATCTTCCAAATTTTATGGTGCTCTCTTTACCGAATGATCATAGTTCTGGAACTTCTCCAGGATTTCCTACTCCCAATGCAATGGTTGCAGATAACGATCTGGCTGTTGGAAGAATTATTGAAACCATTAGTAAGAGTAAATATTGGGATTCAACTGTTGTATTTATTACAGAAGATGATTCACAAGGTGGATGGGATCATATCTCATCCTATAGAACAATTGGGTTGGTGGTTAGTGCATATAGTAAGGGTAATTTAGTAACCACTAACTATAATCAAACTTCTATGCTCCGAACAATTGAGCAGATCCTACAAATTCCGCCAATGAATATTATTGACGCCAGTGCCCGGCTGATGACGGATTGTTTTCAATCAACAAAAAATAATAGATTCTATACCGCTATTGCAAATAATATTCCACTAGATCAAATGAATGCCGATCTGCATTCACTTTCTGGTAAAGCAAAAAAAATGGCTATGCTCTCAAAAGAAGAGGCATTCAAAGAAGTGGATGGTGGAAATGATGATAGCATGAATCGGATCCTTTGGTTTTATGCAAAGGGAAATATTGCTTACCCAAAAAATAATCATAGAAATGAATAATTCTATTCAAATTAGAAGGGCTGCCAATAAAGATCAATCTGCAGTGTATCGATTTATCTGTGATTTGGAAGATACTGCATTTGATGAAAACTTATTTGGTACTTATTATATTGAGAATATTCACAAATCGCACAATATATATTTTGTTGCTGAGGATATTGGCAATGGGCGGGTGATTGGATATATCAGTTGCCATGGCCAACTATTATTGCACCATCTGGGGCTGGCATATGAGATCCAAGAAATGTATGTTGACGCGGCCTATCGCAATCGGGGTATTGGAAAATTATTATTGAATAAACTAAAAGTATCCTTACCCACGAATTGTAAATCTTTGGAAGTAACTGCTCAAAACAAACGGACAGAAACACATTCTTTTTATGCAGCAAATGGATTCAACCACTCTCATTTAAAATTCACCCAATCATTTTAATAGCTATTTCATAGGTAGGAAAATAATTTTTCGGCATTAGCAGTGGTTATATCAGCTACTTCTAATTCTGAAACTCTTTTTATTGCTGCTAGTTTGCTAATGATATAAGAAAGATAACTACTCTCATTCCGCTTTCCTCTAAATGGAACAGGTGTTAGATAAGGCGCATCGGTCTCTAATACCAAATGCTCTAATCCAACAGCTTCCAAAACTTCTGGCAATCCTGCATTCTTATAAGTGATCACGCCACCAATGCCTAATAAAAATCCAAGATCTATGATTTGTTTGGCCGATTCTGCGCTGCCACTAAAACAATGAAAAATTCCTTTCAATCCTTTTTGTGCAAATGGCTTTACGCGATTAATGGTTTCCTGCATCGCATTACGTGTATGAATCACAATCGGTAAGTTTAATTCCAGGGCCCATTGCATTTGCGTATCGAATGCTTCGTACTGCTGTTCGGAAAATGTCTTATCCCAATAAAAATCAAGTCCGATCTCTCCCACTGCCACAAAACTTCTTTTATCTAACCAACTCTTTACATGCGCCAGCTCATCGGCCACATTTTCTTTTACATAACAAGGATGCAAACCCATCATGGCAATACAACGCCCCGGAAATTTTTCTTCCAAGGCCAACATCGATTCCGTTTCTGAACTATCGATGGCAGGTAAATAAACAGTTGAAACACCCGCTTTTTCGGCCCGTTCCATCACTAAATCAATATCATCCTTGAATTCCTCTGAATATAAATGTGCGTGGGTATCAATAATCCTCATATTGCAAAATTCCATCTTTTAAACTTAAAAAACACGATTTAGGGTTTCTAAAATAATTGGGCTTTTTTTTAGGGGCTGCAAAATAAAAGAAGAATGGATGCCGTTTAAGAATAGTACAACATTCATAACGAAATAAGTAGATCAACATATTAAGTTTAGTAGTAATACTAACTTTGAAGATTGTTTTCATAGGGTACGGATTAAAAACGGGCCGGTGTTTCTACACTGGCCACTTTTTTTATATCCCATACACTAATTAGTCAGGAATTACCTTAAAATGATAGCCTTCTTTGCTATAATAGTCCAGCACCCAAGGAAGCGCAAATTCTAACCTTTCCCAGGCTTTGGCACTATCGTGAAATACAATAATACTCCCAGAACTGGCATTTTTGGTCACATTTTTAAGGCAATCGCCTGGAGTTAACCTGGTATCAAAATCGCCACTCAATACATCCCACATCACAATTTTCGCTGCAGCAAAGATGCCCCGCTCCTTGGCATTCTTTTCGATCAGGTCCTTCACTTTATTGATCGCCCCCATCTTTATTCTTCCATAAGGCGGTCTGAAGAGGTTGCTATGAATGGATTTTGCCGCCTGATCGATATTGCCCAGATACTCCGCCTCCGACACTTTCCATCCGTTTAAATGGTTCTGGGTATGATTACCTACCCGATGCCCCTCTTCGATGAGCCGCTGATAAATGGCGGGTTGTTCATCCACATTTTTGCCAATACAAAAGAAAGTAGCCTTGGCGCCGAATTTATTCAGCTGATCTAATACAAAGGGGGTGGCTGTTTCATGGGGACCATCATCGAATGTCAGGTACAAGATCTTCTCCCTTTCTGGGATCTTCCAAATTAATGGACGATACAGGCTTCTTAACCAAAAAGGTGCTTTTATAAAATACATGCTGTAAAGATATTTATCAATGGCGGTTCAGAACGGAATTGCAAACTTTATCTTTGTATCCTTATGACCAAGAAAATTAGAGTACGTTTCGCCCCTTCACCAACGGGCGGATTGCATTTAGGCGGCGTTAGAACCGTGCTTTTCAACTATTTATTCGCCAAACAAAATGGGGGCGACTTTATTCTACGCATTGAAGACACCGATCAAACACGTTTTGTACCAGGTGCCGAAGATTATATTTTAGAGACATTGAAATGGTGTGGCATGATTCCCGATGAGAGCCCTGCGCATGGTGGCCCCTACGCTCCTTATCGCCAAAGCGAAAGAAAAGCAAACTATCGCGAGTTCGCAGAACAGTTAGTGATTGATGGATACGCTTATTATGCATTTGATACGACAGCAGATTTGGAAGCAATGCGCAGTGAATATAAAACGGCTGAAAATCCTTCTCCGCAATACAATCATGTTTTGCGCGATAAAATGAAAAATTCGTTGACACTTACTGCCGATGAAGTGGCTACACTTTTAGCTGCTGGCACACCCTATGTGATTCGAATTAAAATGCCTTTGAACGAAACCGTTTCTTTCACAGATATGATTCGTGGTGAAGTAAGTTTCAATACTTCACAAGTGGATGATAAAGTATTGTTGAAGGCCGATGGCATGCCTACTTATCATTTGGCTGTGGTGGTGGATGATTATCAAATGAAAATTACGCATGCTTTTCGCGGTGAAGAATGGCTTCCATCTGCTCCTGTACATATTTTATTATGGGATTACTTGGGATGGAAAAATGAGATGCCCGAGTGGGCGCATTTACCACTGATCTTAAAACCCGATGGTAATGGGAAACTCAGCAAGCGCGATGGTGATCGCTTAGGATTTCCAGTGTTTGCGAGCGATTGGACAGATCCTAAAACAAATGAAACAACGATCGGATTTAAAGAGCGCGGATTTTTACCTGAGGCATTCGTTAACTTATTAGCGATGCTTGGATGGAATGATGGCAGTGATCAGGAAATTTTTTCGATGCAGGAATTGATCGCGAAATTTTCGATGGATCGCGTGCACAAAGGCGGTGCTAAATTTGATTATGAAAAAGCAAAATGGTATAACCACGAGTGGATCAAACGCAAGCCCACAAAAGAAATTGAATTAAATATTCAGAAATATTTTGCTGAAGCTGGCATTACAGTAACTGATGATGCACTACTTGCCAAAGCCATTGAACTAGTTAAAGATCGTTGTACTTTATTAACCGATTTTGTGCAGCAGGCTTCCTTCTTTTTTCAGTTGCCCGAAGCAATTGATATTGCTGCAGTGAAACCTAAATGGGATGAGAAGAAAAATATGTTCTTTAACGAA
>CAIJLK010000302.1 GCA_903821465.1 uncultured Bacteroidota bacterium
TCAAACTGTTGCCTTTGCATTATTAGGTGCGTTTGTTTTATCGCTTACTTATATTCCAATGATGAGTGCTTTATTCTTGAGTAAAAAAATCAAGCATAAACCTAATATCTCTGATATCTGGATGGGAAAAGTTGAAAGGGTGTACCAAAAAACCTTGAATTGGGTAATTCAATTTCCAAAGATGGCACTAGGTTCTGTATTGGCATTATTCGTTTTTTCAGTTGTGTTACTTACTAATCTTGGTGCTGAATTTATTCCTGCTTTGGAAGAGGGCGACTTCGCCGTGGATACCAGGGTATTAACTGGAAGTAGTTTAAATACTACCATTGTAAATACACAAAAAGCTGCGCATATTCTTAAAACACAGTTTCCTGAAGTAGAGAAAATAGTTACTAAAATTGGTAGTGGTGAAGTACCCACAGATCCGATGCCAATGGATGCGAGCGATATGATGGTGATCTTGAAACCGAAGAAAGAATGGACCTCTGCCAAAACATTTAATGAGTTGAGCGAGAAAATGGGTAAGGCATTAGAAGCCGTTCCTGGCCTTACCGCAGGCTTTCAGTTTCCTGTGCAAATGCGTTTCAATGAATTGATGACAGGAGCAAGACAGGATGTGGTTTGTAAAATTTTTGGAGAAAATCTTGATACGTTGGCATTTTACGCTAATAAATTGGGCGCCATTGTAAATACAGTGGAAGGAGCTAAAAACTTGTATGTTGAACAAGTAGCCGGAATGCCTCAGATCATTATCAACTACAATAGAAACACAATTGCGCAATATGGTTTGAATATTGCGGATATCAATAAAGTGGTGAATACTTCTTTTGCGGGTCAATCTACCGGAATGCTTTTCGAAGGTGAGAAAAGATTTGATGTAGTTGTTCGGATCAGTGGCGAACAAAAGAAAGATTTGAAGGATATTCAAAACTTATTAATTCCAACTGCGCAAGGAACACAAATTCCTTTGAGTCAGCTTGCAGATGTTCAAATTAAACAAGGTCCCAACCAGATTCAAAGAGAAGATGCGAAAAGAAGAATCGTAATTGGCTTCAATGTGAGAGGTAGAGATGTACAAACTATCGTTACCGAATTGCAAGGGAAGATTGGTAAGCAAATGAAATTTCCTACAGGCTATTATGTTACTTATGGTGGCGCCTTCGAAAACTTGAATGCTGCAAAAAACAGGTTGATGATTGCCGTTCCGGTTTCACTATTATTGATTCTTATTTTATTGCACTTCGCGTTTAATTCACTGCGACAAGGATTATTGATCTATTCTGCGATCCCGCTTTCAGCTATTGGAGGTATTTTATTTTTAGCATTAAGAGGAATGCCTTTCAGTATTAGTGCAGGAGTTGGTTTTATTGCCCTATTTGGTGTGGCCGTATTAAATGGTATTGTATTAATTGCCGAATTTAATCAGCTCAAAGCAGAGGGGATCAATGATCTAAGAAGGATTGTATTAATGGGTACCAAAGTTAGACTTCGTCCGGTTTTGATGACTGCATTTGTTGCCTCCTTAGGTTTCTTCCCAATGGCAATTAGCAATGGTGCTGGAGCAGAAGTGCAACGGCCTTTGGCAACGGTAGTGATTGGTGGTTTATTGATCGCTACATTTCTAACACTCTATATTTTACCAGTATTGTATATGACATTTGAAAGATCAAATCCTAAAAAGAAAAAGCATAGAAAATCAACTCATCCTGTTGTTGTATTATTAATTCTATTGGGAATTGGCACGGGACTTCAAGCACAGACCCCGATTACTTTACAAGCTGCTATTGATACAGCTTTGCAACATAATCTTCAGGTGAAAAGTGAGCAGCTAAAGTCGCGGTACCAAGAAGCAATGATCAAATCTTCTGCGAATCTTCCTCAGGCTAATTTGATTGCAGATATTGGTCGGATCAACAGTACATATACAGATACAAAATTCGGCATCTCTCAATCGTTCAGCTTTCCAAAAGTATACACAAAGCAAAGGGAATTGTTGCAGGAAGAATGGAAGAGTAGTGTCATGAATATTGCCGTGAAACAAGCTTTGTTGAAGAAAGACCTATCGCAATTGTATTATACCATTTTGTATACAGAACAAAAACGTAAACTGCTTTTGTATACCGATAGTTTGTATCAAGCATTCTATAAAAGAGCAGAGCAAAGATTGGCAAAGGGTGAAACAAACATCCTTGAGAAATCAAGTGCTGAAGCTCAGCTAGGTCAGATCAACCTGCAATTGCAACAGCTAGATCAAGATCGCATTGTATTGCAATTACAGTTTCAATTATTGTTGAATACGGCCCAATCATATAGTCCGTCTACCCTGCTCTACAAAATGGATCCGATCAATTTTAATGATACTAGTTTATTGAAAGAACATCCAAGTCTAAAAGCGATACTGCACCAACAGCAGATAGCCGATGCGGTGGTGGAAGTAGAAAAAAGTTTGCTTTTGCCCGGATTCTCTGTAGGATACAATAACTCCAGTATTAAGGGAATGGGGGCTGATAATATAGTGTATGGCAATGATACCAGATTTGGTGCAGTGCAATTAGGAATGGGGATACCCATTTTTACAAAAGCACAAAAGTCGAAAATCGCTGGCGCTAGGTTGAATAGGCAGGTTGCAGAAAATAACTATGCTATTAATTGGCAGAATTTGCAGACGAGCTACCAATCAGCTTTATTACAATATAGCAAATACCAAAAAGCCGTTCAGTATTATGAGGCAACTGCATTAAAAAATGCGCAAACCATCACTAATACTGCGAACCTACAATTAGCCAATGGAGGGATCAACTATTTAGAATGGGTACAATTGATTAACCAATCAACGGTTGTGAAAAACGATTATATCGAAGCGGTTAAAAACCTCAATGAATCCATCATTCAATTACATTACTTAATTAATCAATAAACATGCGATACTTAAAATATATCAGGAAACAAATTTTCATTTTATGCATTCCGCTAGTTTTTCTTGCTGCATGTGGCAGTAAGAAAAAGGAAGAAGCAAAAGTTGCTGAACCGATTGTAAATCTGGTAAAACTATCTGATGTGCAAATTAAGAATGCCGGGATCCTTACTGCTAAAATGGAACAGAAAGAAATTTCTTCCATTTTAAGGGTCAACGGTAAAATCGATGTGCCTCCACAAAATATGATATCTGTAA
>CAIJLK010000303.1 GCA_903821465.1 uncultured Bacteroidota bacterium
AATAAATCCTATAAAAACTACAGCTTTCTCTATAACTGCTTTTAAATTAGTAACAGCAGTATCAACTTCCCGCATTGCATCAACTTCTGCATCGATCATTAATGCTCCTTGTTTCTTTTCTCGAATATAAGCTGTTAGATTTACTAATTCATGTATTCCGTTTGCAATTTTATTTTGAAGAAACATAATTTCGTACAAATAAGCTATAAGATCATCTGAAAAAGGATGATCTGAATGACGAATAGAATTAAAACAAAATGCATAATGTACTTTCAAGTAAGTACGCATTGTAACCACTGGTATTTTTATAACCATTGGATATACAAGTATACATATCAAAGGGCTCCTAGTGATCAAATTTAGAGATGTTGCTTTATACGGTTTTTTGCAAAATCTAATATCAGTGAGTATTGCCATTCCTTCTAGAGCTTTTGCCCTTTCCAGATCTTGAGGAGTTAGGGAAGAAAGATCCCATTTTTGTGAATTATGCCATGACATCAAATTAAATAGTTCCTCGCCATAGTCATCTTCACCACCAAATAGTTCCTTGATGAAATATTTCTTTGCTAAACTTCGCAAGGTGCTTTTATCTGGCTCCCACTTTTTTTTGATTATTGCCACTACCTTTTTAAAAAAAGGCTCTCTCTTCCAAAGAAGTGAAGACTCAACTCTAGTATAAAGTGAACCGTTTTGTATTTCATTACCAATCGTAACCTGAAAATCCTCAACAGATTTAAAATAATGCTTTATTAAAAATTTGTTGAATTCCATTATCAAAAAGTTATTAAAAATTTTGTTTAACCTGAGATAGTTAAATTTGCCGAATTGTATTGGCCCCGATTAAGCCATCAGAGAATAACGATGTGTCATAAAAATCTTGTATTGATCCTTAAATTCATTCGATAAAAATGATTTGTCTATCCATTTAAATGCGACGGATTGATTACGTTCAAATCTTCTCATTGATGCAGCCATCTGTCTTTCTGTAAGCCCAAGCCCTAATCCTAAATGTTCAAAATGGCCCTTTCGTAATTTTTTCTTTTTGCCTTCTAAGGTTAAGGCTAATTCTTCCTTATCATCTGGATTAGATAGTGTAACATTCAAAAGATCATAGGCAGGCGAAAGGTGCCATGTGCCATTATCATGAATCAAGGAAAAATTTTTAAGATGCATATCATTATTCCCTGTAAGAAAACTAAATACTGCAATCTCAAAAAAATATAGTTTATCTAATAATGTATTATCTGAAAAAGCATCAATCGCTTTTCCGATTTTTTCCATTGAACTTTTATATTTATCAACCGCCTCTATTAATTGAAACATGTCAAGCATATGAATTTTTCTACCATCTGCAGTTCGGTCTATACGTCTAGTGATATAAGATAGCTCCCCTGTTTTTAACCTAATTAGACTTGAAGGAACGACCGGTATACCAAAAGCCTCCGCTATTCGCATGGTAACATGCTCGTTCTGGGGCATTTCTGGAAAATGCAATGATGGTGGTTTGAAGATATAATTTCCGCCAAGCGCTCCTACAACTGTAAGTCTATTGTGATTTCCTTCATCTATAGCTGCTTTTACAAGTGTTAGTGAAAGTTTAGGCTGAACACCAGGAACTGCGATGCTTCTCTCTACAACCTGTTGTGCGAGTTTGGACATATCATCGAATGAATAATCTAGTTGTGGTGGTTCTTTTGTGCCGAAAAACGCTTCACTGCAATGCACATGAAAATCCACTTTCGTCTCTACTTCTAATGGCTTATAACAGTATAGGCATTTTCTATTCATGGTTTTTCTTCAATTGCTTGTATACTTACCGCACCAATACAATTCTGGCAACAAGCCAACAATAGCCCCATGCGGTCATTGGGATTAAGTTTCCAGTTTTTACTGGCAATATCGAGCAGCCATCCTTCAGGAATAAGCCCTTCAAAAAATGCAAATAAACGTTTGTCTTTGTAAGGCTCTGAACGCAATGGCATTGTCAAAGTAATTGGCTCGGACTCTTTTCCTTCCAAGTAAAACGGTTCATACTGAAATATGTATTCCCCGTCATCGGTTTCAGTAAGTTTTCCAGCAACCAGTTTATCATATAATACATTTGCCTGCCTCATGATTCATTAGGTTCTTTAATATTCAGTTCCCGGCTATTTACCGGTGCTAGTTCGTGACCAAACATTTTTAAGACTTGATTCACTTTATCTAGTTGGAGTGATCCTTTTCCCTGTTCTATCTTTCTTAGAACAGTAAGGGCTACACCTGCACGTTCAGCAAATTCCTGCTGGTTTAATGCGGTTTGTTTCCTCCTACGTTTTACAAAATCAGAAAGGGCTTCCATGTGTTAGATC
>CAIJLK010000304.1 GCA_903821465.1 uncultured Bacteroidota bacterium
TACCCTAGGTTGGGAACAGGAGTATTTTGTGATTGATGAAGGTCTTGCAAATTGTCGTCCCGACTTAGTTCAAGCCGGTCGTACTTTATTTGGAGCTGCTCCTGCAAAAGGCCAGCAATTAGAAGATCATTATTTCGGATCTATCCCTGAAAGAGTTTATGCTTTCATGCGCGATTACGAAACTGAAGCATACAAATTAGGTATTCCTTTGCGTACTCGTCATAATGAGGTTGCACCTGCTCAATTTGAGTGTGCTCCTATTTTTGAAGAAGTAAATATCGCGGTTGACCACAACACTTTGTTGATGGACATTATGAGCCGTGTTGCTAAAAGACATGGATTGCGCGTTTTGTTACACGAGAAACCATTTGCAGGTATCAACGGAAGCGGTAAGCACAATAACTGGAGTATGGCTACCGACACTGGTGTTAACCTGTTAGCTCCTGGTAAAACGCCTAAGACCAACCTGATGTTCTTGACCTTCTTTGTAAATACAATCAAAGCTGTTCATGATTATTCTGATATCTTAAGAGCATCTATTGCTTCTGCAGGAAACGATCATCGTTTAGGTGCAAATGAAGCTCCTCCAGCAATTATTTCTGTATTCGTTGGTCAATACTTAGCTAAAGTTTTATCTGATATTGAATCAAGAGTGGGAGATAAATTTGATGAGCAAGACGAAGCTATCTTGAAATTAGATTTACACCGTAGCATTCCAGAATTATTATTAGATAATACAGATCGTAACAGAACTTCTCCGTTTGCATTCACTGGAAACAAATTTGAATTCCGCGCAGTAGGTTCAACAGCGAACTGTGCAAATCCAATGATTGCATTGAATACTATTATTGCTGCTACATTGAAGCAATTCAAAAAAGATGTAGATGGTTTAATTGAAAAAGGAGACAAGAAAGAAATCGCTATCATGCACGTTATTCAACGTTATATTGTTGAAAGCAAATCTGTATTGTTCGAAGGCGATGGCTATAGTGCTGAGTGGGCTAAAGAAGCTGAAAGAAGAGGTTTACCAAATATTAAAACAACTCCTTTGGCATTCGATGCTTTAACAACTGATAAAGCCAAACACCTTTTCGAATCAAACGGCATCTACAACCATATTGAATTGGAAGCTCGCCATGAAATCGAATTAGAGAACTACTTGAAAAAAGTACAGATCGAAGGTCGAGTTATGGGTGATTTAGCATTGAATCACATTATCCCTGCCGCTATTAAATATCAAAATGATTTATTGAAAAATATTAATGGCTTAAAAGAAGCGGGCTTACCAGAAGCTGCTTATGCTAGTCAGTTTTCAATATTGAAACAAGTAAGTGAACATATTCAAGTAATTCACGAGAAAACACACGCAATGGTGGAAGCTCGTAAAATTGCAAACAATATTGAAAATACACGCACTAAAGCAATCGCTTACGAAAGCCAAGTGAAAGGTGCCTATTTCGATATCATCCGCTACCATGTTGATAAATTGGAAGCATTGGTTGATGATGAAATATGGACTCTACCTAAATATCGTGAGATGTTGTTCTTAAGATAATAATTTTTTGACTTGAGCATTGAGCATTTATGGCCCTGTTCCTTTTGGATCAGGGCCTTTTTTTTAACATATACATGCCGACAAAAAAAAAGCCTTCACCGATAATCATTTTAAAGAATCAGACAATTGCTAACTTAACAATAGAAAAATAA
>CAIJLK010000305.1 GCA_903821465.1 uncultured Bacteroidota bacterium
ATAAATACAATCATCAACGTCCAAATATGGCATTGGGCGGCATTACCCCGAAACAGCGACTGGCCATGGTTGCTTAACTAATCCTACTTTTAGGCTCGGTTAAATAAGGGGGGATTACCTTTCCTCTTTTAGAGTTGTAGTAGGCTGCTTACAAAAGAACAACACAGAAATGGGTGTATTACATACAGCGACTAATGTCGAGATGTAATCTATTACTACCAATCTAGTAGCGAATCACACTATGTAAAATTTTTTTAAATTTGTATGTATTACAACTTTTAATCCCATACTTCCTAATCGGTAACAATACTTATGCTAATGAGGTATATCTGATCATTGACGATCTTTAAGTGCGCTCTTGTTTAACGAACTATTATTTTTTTTCATTAAATAGTCATTACCAATTTAGTAGTTTTATAAAAATACTTCATACGGTAATTAGTTTTTTTAGTCACACAAAGTTATAAATTTCATATAGAGTTAAAACTTCTAAACTGTTGCTATGAGAGGTTATATATGAAGTTAAATCATGGGGGTGGCCCCAAAACAAAAGAGGGTAAAAAGAACTCCGCTAAAAATTCCTTGAAGATGGGAGTTTATGCGTGTGATGTCGTTTTACCAGAAGAAGATCCAAGTGATTTTGAGCTCTTACATGCAACGTTCGTTCGGGACTTAAGTCCGCAAGATATTGTTGGTCAGACCTTGGTGCGCGATATTGCTGGCGTGGCTTGGAAGAAAATGCGGGTAGATCGAATTGAGACAAAAGTATTGATTGATGAAATGAATATGCCGATAAAACAAGAAGAGTATTTTGGTACTGCATATTTACATAAAAAAGAAGTACGGCAATTAATACCATGTATTCCAAGGCTAACGAAAGAATTTGTTTTGGGGGCTATAAGTGCGCTAGCTTTTGCCAATGACTTTCAGGAGGAGGAATTATCACCAGAATTTGAACAGATGATTGAAGAAAAGTATCCAGTATTGGCAGATTTTTTAAATCAAAAAATTTTTCAACTTATGACTGTATCATCGCCACTTGAAGTAAGTAATGAACTATGCCCAATTCCGATGTTCGGAAATGAAAGCAGTACTTTTGATCAAAGACTACACTTGGTAGTACAAGAGTTAAAGCAAATAGTGTGGCTATATCATCACAAGGATGCAATTTTGCTGGAACAACAAATGATTCAGCATCGAAGGATATTAGCCTTCATGGAGCGCCTCTCAGGCACTCGATTGCACGATGATTTGAGAAGGTCGTCAGCCAAGCTTTTAGCTGAATATCGTAAGCATGAAGAGTGGCGCCGGGGTAGGGGTGCTGTTGATATTGAAGAAATGGTCAAGCACTAATAGCTTCTAAACGTTTTTTACAAAACGAACTCATTCTCAAGTGATGCTGGGAGTGAGCCTGTATTCCTCTGCTCATTGTGGATTAGAGGCTTAAAGACCGCTAACGCCCGTTATTGCAGCTGATGGAAGGTTTACTGGTCGCCAGGTCCTACTGAAAGTGCGCGATCATCTCTGGTGCGGGTCATGTCATAGAGTCTGTATTTTCTCATCAGCATCGCGCCACCATCGCGAATGAGTGG
>CAIJLK010000306.1 GCA_903821465.1 uncultured Bacteroidota bacterium
AGCACAGATCAAGCTTGCTGCAGATCAGCAAAAATCTGAATCTAGCGCAAGTGCAAATTTTAATAGCTATCAATTCTGCCTTCTTCCTATTGTATCTGATTATTTGCAAATTGCAAGCACAGAACCTGAGGCAAGACAATTAATAAGCCGTCCCCCTCCATTACTTCCTTATTCGGCATCGCCCGAATTCCTCTGTGTTTTTAAAGTCTGATTTTCTTTCTATGAATGATTGAGAAGCATCATGCCTTGCATGCGCTTTTATATCATTTCAATGCTATCTTTTATCAGATGGCAGGTTATGTAATTTATCATTCGGATTGTCCGAAAAAAGAAAGAAATGAAAAATATAATTATAGTATTGTTACTGATGCTGTTTTCTGCTACAAATAATTTGTTTGCACAGGTAAGTAAGCCGGTATCAGAATATCAAACAACCAGTTTTAAAGTATTTGGTGCCTGTGAACAATGTAAAGATCGAATTGAACACGGATTAAAATTAAAAGGAATTAAGACCGCTATATGGGATATTGATTCGAAACAATTGATGTTGGTCTATAATCCAGCAATCATTACCCTTGAAAGAATCGAAAACAAGATCGTTGGATTAGGCCATGATCTGGAAAATAAAAAAGCAAAGAAAGTAATCTATGATGCGTTGCCCAGCTGCTGTCATTATAGAGAAATTGACGAACAGAAAAAAGCTATGGCAATTGACAGTAGCATTGCTTTTCAACTACCCACAGTTGTTGCGGCAAACGATTCCATTAAAAAGCTAGATATAGCGCACCCTCTCAACCTAAATATTCAGGGGTTAGTTTTAGAAGAAACAAGTAAAGGAAAGATTAGACCGCTTTCTAATGCTAGTATTCACTGGTTGGGTACCAATAAAGGAGTAATATCTGATAGTCTTGGCATCTTTAAAATTCAGTTAGATACAAACCATTCAAGATTAGTAGTGAGTTATACGGGACTTCAATCAGACACCATCTCAGTTACAGATATAAATGAATTAAAAATTATTCTTGCATCTAAGAACCAATTGAAAGAAGTTACGGTAAAAAGCAGACAGCGATTTACCTATGCCTCACCGATCAGTACGATCAGGTCGCAGGTTATGACTGGTGGCGAATTATTAAAAGCCGCTTGTTGCAACTTGAGTGAAAGTTTTGAAACCAATCCCTCGGTAGACGTGTCATACAATGATGCAGTAACTGGATCAAAACAAATTCAGTTATTAGGATTGAGTGGAAATTATACGCAATTGACCGTAGAAAATTTACCCGGTCCACGCGGCATTGCAACCCCGCTAGGATTAAATTCTATTGCGGGTCCGTGGATAGAAAGTATTCAATTAACAAAAGGCGTTGGCTCTGTTGCTAATGGATATGAGAGTATTGCGGGTCAGATAAATGTAGAATTGAAAAAGCCAGAACTGGCAGAAAAACTATTAGCCAATGTTTATGTAAATGATCAGGGTAAGACTGATTTGAATTTGAGTGTAGCACAGAAATTAAACGCAAAATGGTCAACCGCATTACTATTACATGACGATTTTCTAAACAATAAAAATCTTGATTTTAATAAGGATGGATTTCGTGATTTGCCTACCGGTAATCAGTTAAGTTTAGTAAACCGTTATAAGTTCGACAATAGTAAGGGGCTATTGGCTCAGTTTGGTTTGAAAGTTTTGAATGATCAAAGAGTAGGAGGTCAGACTGCATTCGATCCAGCTATAGATAAAAATACCACTAACTATTATGGCCTTGGAATTAATACAAAAAGATATGAATTGTTTGGAAAGATCGGCTATGTGTTTCCCCAACAAAAATATAAGAGCATTG
>CAIJLK010000307.1 GCA_903821465.1 uncultured Bacteroidota bacterium
TGATATCATCTAATTGTTTAGTAGTGGCTGCATCTGCTTTTAAAAGAGATTCAATTCTAGCGCGCTCATGTTGCAGGTTAGCTAATTGTGTTTCCTGAACCGCAATCTGATCTTTTAATAATTTAATCTGAGGCTCTACATTTTGTGTTTTCTCAGAAAGAGATTTTACAGATGCTTCCAATTGTTCTTGTTGCAAGCTAACTGGCAAAGCATCAATGATAGCAACTACTGAATCCTTTTTAAGTAGGTCACCTTCATTCGCTTTAAAATGCAATATTTTTCCACCTAGCTCAGAAGATACGATTACTTCATCTGCTTCAAAAATTCCGGCAGCATCGTGTTTAAGCTGACTAGAACTGCAGGCGCTCAAAAGCGCAATACCAGCTACTATGAAAATGAAATTTCTATAATTCATAAGATAGTTTTTATTGATTTCCTTTAATTGTATGATAATTGATCTTGGCCTGCAATAGTTGAATTTGATGCAGGATATAATTGTTTCTTGTTTGATCTTCTGCGTTAATTTCCCTCAGATAATCATTAGAATTAATTACTCCGTTTTGAAGCTGTGCTTTTGATGCGGTTGTAATGTTGGTTCTAACCTCTACAATCTTCTCATCTATATTCGATAATTCTTGAAGCTTCTTGATCTCTTCCATTTGTTGGGAAAGTTGCGCTGTAGTGTTAAAAACAAAAACATCTTTCTGAACTTCATTTATTTTCTGATTCAATGCCACTACTTCATGTTCTCTTTTATGGGTATATAAATTACTGAGCGACCAATTCAATCGCAGCCCCCCGATTCCGAAAAGAGCAAAATCGTTATTAAGCATATTCAATCCAGGTTTCCCATATCCACCTTGCGCAAACAGGCTCAATTTAGGATTGGATTTTGCAGTCACCATTTGATTCTGCACATGCCAGAAACTATCTTGGTAAGCATACAATTTTAATTCTGGTCGCACTATTGTTGCATCAGTCAGATTAGACACAATTGGTTTTTCTAATTGAACGGTTTCACTGATTGGCTGATGTAGAAACAGCGCCAGCACTTCAAGAAGTGATTTCTTATTCGATTTCAGTTCTACAATATGTTGATCAATTTGTAAAAGTTGTGCATCAAGAACTAATGCGGCGGACTTGAAAACGGTTCCATTCACCAGTTGAGCATTGACTGTTTTGAGTCCGATTTGAATATTTTCGCCAGATAGTTTTGCTTGAACGAGTTGTGCATCTAATAATAATACCCCTAAATACAATTGATTGATCCGGTCTTTCAGTTTGTATAATTCCACTTCTAACTTCTGGTCATCTACCAATGAACTACGTTCTTGTAATTCTTTTTGATTTTTGATGATACCACCATCATAAATCAATTGGTTTAATTCACCCCAGAATTTATATTGGTCTTTACTTAAGGGTGTCATTGAAAAATTGGGGATGGGAATCTTAATACTAGTAACATCTGATTGATAACTTGCCTGACCATTTACGCTTAATTGAGGTAGGTAGGCAGTATTAATATTCTCGATAGTTAAGAAAGCAGACTTAGCTATCAAATCTTTCTGTTGAATCAGGGGATAATTAGCTCTAGCCAATTGATAAGCCTGCTCCAGATTTAGCGAGGAAATGGGGGTTTGAGCAACTGATTGAAATGACTCAAACGGTAGCAAAAATATGCTCAAAATAATTGTTAACCATTTAGTTAATTTACGCATAAAAATAATTATTTTCGAATCGAATTAATAATAAATTCAGCAACTAAAACCTTACGTTGTTCCATTAGGTTTTTAAATTGTTCATCTTCTACACCCGTAAGTAGCTTAATCATTGGTTTGGCGATAAATGGAAACGCACACATCGAAAAAATATTCATGATCAAATGAATTGGATTGATGGGTTGTATCATTCCACTAATTACATTTTCTTCAATCGATTCCCTGAATTTTTTAACGAAACCAGGTTTTTGTGCCTCGAAGAAAGTCTTAATTCCGATTTCCGGGTTCTTATTCATCTCATTCATTACAAACAAGGGTAGATAAGGGTTTTGGATGATCATTTCAATATAGCTAGATACGATAGATCGGATCTTATCAAAGAAATTCAGGTCAGACTCCATCAGTTTTTCAAAATGGGGAAAGAGCTTTCCAGCAGTTTCCCTAAAAATTACTTCAAATAGCATGTCTTTATTCTTGAAATAGTAGTGCAACATCGCTTTATTGATCTCAGCCCTATCTGCAATATCCTGCATTCTGGCACCAGCAAGGCCTTTTTCTATAAAAACCTGTCTGGCTGCGATCAATATTTTTTCTTCAGTGGTACTATCTTTTCTTGCTTTTACCATAATAATTAACCAAGTGGTTAACAAAAGTAGTAAATTTGTACAATAACAAATTATTTGTTTCCAATTTGTAAAAAAAATAACTCATAAAGATTATGAAAATGGATATCAAAGTACTCGGACCCGGTTGCGCTAAATGCAAAACAACCTATACAAACGTTCTCGAAGCCCTGAAACTAACTGGAATAGAGGCAGATGTTACTAAGATCGAAGACATAGAAGAAATGATGAAATACAATATTCTTACTACCCCTGTTTTAATGATCGATGGCGTAGTAAAAATAAAAGGCCGAGTTGCGGAAGTAAAA
>CAIJLK010000308.1 GCA_903821465.1 uncultured Bacteroidota bacterium
AGCGGAGCCGGTTAAAATAAACTGCCCACGTTCTGCTCTTTGGTCTACTTCAAATCTTACCGCATCCCATAAAACGGGGGCTACCTGCCACTCATCTATAAGCCTTGGAGTTTCACCTTTGAGAAGTAATGAAGGTTTGGTATCGGCTATAGCATGGTATGCAGTAATAAAGCAAATTACCGGATTTGGCGCCATTTTACTTCCGAGTTTGGCGCCATTTTACTTCCGAGTTTGGCGATTTGGGTCTGAAATGGCTTTGCCCCAGATTCTGAACCTTCTTCGTTTTGGATGAAGCGGAATTAACTTAATTAAATACTTCCTGAAATTTATTTTCAATTGCTTGAACTTCTGTATCAGTTAATTCTTTAAACTCCTTTGATTTTGCTCTTTCAGATAGTTTGCCGTTTGATTGTACTAGAAAGTTGATAAGTAGGGCAACAGTTTTGTCGGGCATTTCAAATACATTATCTAAATAATCTTTCATTAAATCATATTTTATAAGATACCCTACTTCTTCTGGGATGGTATGTTCTACCGTTTGTTGTACACAGCTAAATAAAAACTCAACTTGTTTGGTTGCATCAAAATAGCGATAGAGGTCAATAGTGTTATTCAATATTTCCACATTATTATGCTCCGATGTTTTCCATTCAATTAAATCTAGGTTTGGAATAGAAAAGCTTTCCAATACATTCCGATATGCGTTCAATTGATCTAAGATGATTGCTGAAACAGGAAAAATAATTCCCCTGGAAACATAATCCTTTCTGAGCAAAACATGATGGATTAGGTAGCGATGAATTCTTCCATTGCCATCAACAAAAGGATGTATGAAAACAAAGCCGAAAGCAATGATGGCGGCTGATACTACTGCATCGAAAGATAGATCATTTTCTAACTTTTCATTTGTTGCAATTAGTCCATCCATTAATGATTCCAGATCGATCCATCTGGCTGATATATGATCAGGTATTGGTGTGCCATGGCTTCTGTCGTGTTCGCCAATAAATCCTTCTTGTTCACGAAATCCCATTTTAGTGAACCGCGGATTGTCAATTACAATTTGTTGAAGCCTTATTAATTCGTTTTTTGAGATTGGTTTTTGACCAGCCTGACCTATTGCTCGCCCCCAACGCTGCGTTCTATTTTGAGCCGGACTTTCTCCTTCAATTGCATAAGATGCTTGTGAATCTTTTAATAATAAAAATGCCGCAGTTCTAGCCATGATATCAGGATGAATTTTTCCTACTATTTTTTTAATTTGATGGGGTAAATCAAGGCTAATATACTTTTCAATTAAAGTGGTTTTTCTAACCATCGGGCAAAAATTAGGTACTCCCGGAAGGTTATTCTTGATGCGGTGTCTTTTTGAGATGCTTATATTTTGGGATGCGAACTGTAATGTTTCATCAACAAGATTGATATAATTTCCAACTGTTAGATCGGATATACTTAATTGTTTTTGCATGAGCCATTCATACAAAAACCAAATTTTTCTGCTGTATTTTCCTGTAGGTTCTTCTATTATTAATTTTATAACCTCATTAGAATCTAATTGATCAAATAATTTTTTTAAAATAATTAGATTGATTCCTTCATATTTTAATGCGAATGTAAGGTGCGCCAAAAGCGTTTCCTCAGGCATATGCCTTGAAGTGTATATGCTCCATTGCCCTGTGGTATATTGTTTGTGTTTATGGCTAATGATGGACAAAGAATCTGGAAGAGGAACCTGTAAATCAAAAGCTACACTTATGGCACCATATCCAACCAGATACCCTTCTTCTGGGGCGATTCTTTCCTGAAAAACAGTTATAAGTCTTGAAAAACTATTATTTTTCATGATTTTCTATGAATTTCGTTTACAACTGAATGTATGAAAAATAATGATAAGTTGTGAAAAACAGATAAAAAAATAGGTATTTTGTGAAAAATGTATATTTTATAATTTTGATTAAAGCAACCTATTAATGATGTTGATATACGAACTGCATTATCGCTTATAAAATCGTCTTCTGAAATTTTAGAAATATTAAAAGAGATAGGATTGCTGATGATATTATTAAGACGATGCAAACA
>CAIJLK010000309.1 GCA_903821465.1 uncultured Bacteroidota bacterium
ACAAAACATTTAAAGGCAAAATTGATAAAATAAGCGAAGTACTGAGTCCAGATAATAAGGTGATGCGTATCCGTATCAATTTACCAAATGAAGGACTATTGCTAAAACCGGAGATGTTTACAAATGTATTAATTGAAAACACTGAAAAATTAAAAGCCGTAAGTATTCCATCGGATGCAATGGTATTTGAAGGAGGAAAGAATTATGTGGTTTTATTTAAATCTAAATGTGATTTAAAATTGCAAGAAGTACAGGTTTTAAAAACAGAAGAAAAGAGAAGTTATATCAGTAGTGGATTAAATGAGGGTGATATTATCATTTCAAAAAATCAAATTTTATTTTATAATGCGATTCTTGAAAAACAATAACCATTTCTTTCATTCTTCAATTTAATTCGCATGAATAAATTCATAAAAAATATCATTTACTTTTCTTTAAGACATCGCTATCTCATATTCTTTTTCACAGGAGTTTTAGCAATTATCGGAGTTATCAGTTATAAGAATACTCCTATTGAAACCTTTCCCGATGTAACCAATACACAGGTTGTGATTATTGCACAATGGCCTGGGCGAAGTGCAGAAGAAGTTGAAAAATTTGTAACCATCCCAATGGAAACAGTTTTAAACTCCGTGCAGAAAAAATCTAATCTTAGAACCACATCAGCATTTGGACTTAGTTATACACGTATCATATTTGATGATGATGTTGACGATGCATTTGCACGACAACAAGTGTTAAGCCGACTTGGAGGCGCTGATCTTCCGGATGGGGTAAAACCAGATGTTCAACCACCCTATGGCCCAACTGGCGAAATTTATCGTTATACCTTAAAAAGTTCTACAAAATCAATTCGGGATTTAACTACCATTCAAAACTGGGTACTTGATCGTCAGTTCAAATCAGTACCTGGCGTTGCGGATGTGAATAGTTTTGGCGGAGAAGAAAAAGTATTTGAGTTAAGTGTAAACCCTAGTCTTTTAAGTAAATACAATTTAAGCTCTTTAGATGTTTATACAGCTGTTACAAAGAGTAATGTAAACGTTGGAGGAGATGTTATAGAAAGAAATGGTCAATCCTTTCTTGTTCGGGGTATCGGTTTATTAAACGACATCAAGGACATTAATAATATCATTATCACAAAAATAAATGGGTTACCCATTTTAGTGAAAAATGTGGCAGAGGTTAAAGAATCAGGTAAACCAAGACTGGGTCAAGTTGCTAGAGATAATAATACGGATGTTATCGAGGGAATTATTGTGATGCGGAAAGGTGAGAATCCTGCGATTGTTTTAGATAATATTCGAGCTAAGATTAAAGATCTTAATGAAAATGTATTACCTCGTGGTGTAAAGATTGATACGTTTTATGATCGTACCAATTTAATGGACTATTGTACAGAAACAGTTATTCATAACCTTCTAGAAGGTATTATTTTAGTTACAGCTATTGTACTATTATTCATGGCGGATTGGAGAACTACTGTGATTGTAAGTATCATTATACCGCTCTCTCTTCTATTTGCATTTATTTGTATGCGCATCAAGGGTATGAATGCCAATTTACTAAGCATGGGTGCAGTAGACTTTGGAATTATTATAGATGGAGCTGTTGTAATGGTAGAAGGACTTTTTGTAGCGCTTGATAAACGAGCCCGTGAAGTTGGAATGGAAAAATTCAACAAATTGGCTAAGCTAGGATTATTTAAGAATGTGGGAAGTGAAATGGGAAAATCCATCTTCTTTTCAAAATTAATTATCATTACTTGTCTGATTCCAATATTTGCATTTCAGAAAGTAGAAGGTAAAATGTTTTCCCCTTTGGCTTATACTTTGGGATTTGCATTATTGGGTGCATTACTTTTTACCCTTACACTAGTGCCTGCACTATCAAGTATTTTACTGCGCAAAAATGTAAGAGAAAAACATAATCCGATTGTAATATTCTTTGAAACAATTGTTTCTAGATCTTATAAAATGATTATGAAATGGCCGAAAACGAGTTTATTGATTGCATTAACTGCAATGATGTTGACTTTCTTTTCTGCTAAATTCCTGGGTACTGAATTTTTGCCACAATTAGATGAGGGCGCACTTTGGGTGGAGAGTGAATTACCAATGAGTGTTTCATTAAATGAAGCAAACTTTATTGGTAATACCATGACAGATATGCTGCATCGCTTTCCAGAAGTAAAACAAACACTTTCACAAGTTGGAAGAACCAACGATGGCACAGACCCTAAAGGATTTTTCAATGTGCAAATTCAGGTGGATCTAAAGCCTAAAAAAGAATGGCGAAAAGGCTTGACTTCGGAAAAACTCATCGAAGAAATGGATAAGCAATTAACAAAATTGCCCGGAATAGTGCTTAACTATTCACAACCCATTAGAGACAATGTGGAAGAAGCTGTTGCAGGTGTTAATGCGGCATTAGCAGTGAAGATTTTTGGTCCGGATTTCAATACATTAGATTCTCTTGCTAAAGCAACTTTAAAACAATTAAAAACCGTTAGAGGAATTGAAGATCTAGGCATACTCAGAAATTTAGGCCAACCCGAATTCAGGATCGAACTAGATCAGAATAAGATGGCTCTTTACGGAGTTAATATTGCAGATGCAGAATCTGTCATTGAAATGGCTATCGGTGGTAAAGCTGCTACAACTTTATATGAAGGTGAAAAAAGATTTGATGTGCGGATTCGTTATCAGAAGGAATATAGAGACGATCAAAAGAAAATTGAGAACCTGATGGTGCCAGCTAGTGATGGTGCGAAAGTGCCATTGAAAGAAATTTGTGCATTCAAATCCAGTACTGGTCCCGCTTTTATTTACCGCGATAATAACCAACGCTATATTGCTGTTAAGTTTTCTATTCGTGAAAGGGACTTAGGAAGTACCATTGAGGAAGCACAAGAGAAAGTTAATAACAATGTTAAGTTGCCTAAAAATTATTCGGAAACCTGGAATGGTGAATTTGAAAACCAAACTAGGGCTTCACAAACATTGGCTAGAGTTGTGCCAATATGTTTACTTGTAATTTTTATTATTCTGTTCATTACTTTCGGCAATGTAAAAGATGCCATGCTCACCATTTTAAACGTACCGTTTGCTTTAATTGGAGGCATCCTAGCATTACATATTACTGGTATCAACTTTAGTATTAGTGCAGGCATAGGTTTTATTGCATTATTTGGTGTTTGTATTCAAAATGGGGTCATACTAATTAGTGTATTCCGGAAAAACTTAGAATTGAAAATGAATTTGGAAGATTCTGTTTATGAAGGTGTGATTTCAAGGGTTCGTCCAGTAGTTATGACGGCATTAATGGCTGCTATTGGCCTGCTGCCTGCTGCTATGAGTACAGGTGTAGGTAGTGAAACACAAAAGCCTTTAGCAATAGTTGTTATTGGAGGATTAATTACTTCAACCATTCTTACATTATTAATTCTTCCAGTTATTTATAGCCTAGTCCACAAATTCATTCATAAAAGAGAAAACATGAAAATCTTGAAAAAGATGGGTGCAGTTTAATTTTTGAAACAATGATGTAAAAATAATAAGCCCGGTAAGATTTACCGGGCTTAGTTTTGTCCACGAATTTAAATTTAAGGTTAGCATAATCTTGAAATTTCAAATAGATTTTTAAGATTAGTTAATATTGTTTTTCATGAATAAGATAGTTTATCTCATTGTATTTATTTTAATTTTTAAAATTGGTTTTGCTCAAAACAAAACTGATTCTACTATTAATAAAAGGTATTCCTTACACGGGCAAGTCACTTTATTGTCTCAGTATCACTTTGATTTCAAAGCTGCTTATTCTGGCTACAATAGTCTTGTAAACAGTGAGCCATCTGCAAGCTCTGCTTCTACCACTCTTTTTTTTAATTACAAATTGGCAGACAAAACTTATTTTGTTTTTAACCCTGAAATGGCTGGCGGCAAAGGATTGAGTAAAACATTAGGGATTGCTGGTTTCCCAAATGGTGAGGTATACCGAGTTGGCGATCCTACTCCAAAACCCTTTATAGGAAGATTATACTTTGAACACCGTTTTGCTCTTAGTAAAGAGAAAATCAATGTGGAGGATGACATTAATCAAGTTGCAGAAATTACTAATAAAGATTATCTATCTGTTATAGCTGGTAAATTTAGTTTGACTGACTTCTTTGATGATTCACAAATCAGTCATGATCCCAGATCCCAGTTTTTTAATTGGGCGTTAATGGGTAATGGCGGATGGGATTATCCTGCTAATACTAGAGGTTATACAATGGGGACTGTGATACAAGCCGTATATAAAGATTGGGCTGCAAGAACTGCATTAACAACTGTACCAATGGAAGCCAACGGTCCAGAGCTTCAATTCAAATGGGGTAAGGCAATGGGTTTTGTATTAGAAGTAGAGAGAACTCATTTGTTTCAAAAATCAAAGAAACAATTCAGTACCATACATCTTGGCTATTTTATTAATTATGCCAATATGGGAAATTATCAGGAAAGCATGGCAAAGGGAGCTTTATTAGGACAAGCACCAGATATCCTTGATAGCAGGCAGTATGGTAGATCCAAATGGGGATTTTATGCTAGTGCAGATAACAATTTTGGTCCTTATCACTTTTTCTTAAAAGCAAGTATTAATGATGGTAAAAATGAGACTTGGGCTTTCACTGAAATTGATAGAAGCTTCACCACTGGGTTTCAATGGGATGGAGAATTATGGAAAAGAAATCAAGATCGATTTGCAATTGCTTATGTAAGAAATAATTTATCAGCAGATCATAAATCCTATTTAGAAAAAGGTGGCTATGGGTTTTTAATTGGGGATGGAAAATTAAATTACGGAGCAGAACAAATCATCGAAGCCTATTACAGCATGCATTTAACCAAACAAATCTTCATAAGTCCAGATTATCAATTCGTAATTCACCCTGCTTATAATAAAGACAGGGGCCCTGTTCATATTATTGGATTAAGATTACACGCAGATTTCTAAACAGCAAAAGACGTTCCACATCCGCAGGTGCTACTTGCATTGGGGTTGGTAAAAGTAAAACCACGACTATTGAGGCCTCCCTTCCAATCAACTTCCATTCCGTATAAATAGATCTGGTGACTTTTATTCATGATGCATACAATTCCTTCTATTTCAAAAACTTCATCCCCTTCTTCTTGTTTGTCGAACCCTAATACATAGGTCATTCCGCTGCAACCACCTCCTTTCACACCAATTCTTAATCTTTGAGTTGTATCAAAATCAGGCTCGCCTAATAGTCTTTTTATCTCTTCTACTGCCCCAACTGTTAGTTTAACTGGCACACTTACTGCTGTTTCCATAATACTTATTTGATGCAAATTTACGGTCATTCTGTTTTAAAACTGTTAAGTCTGTTTTCGATAACTGGAAAATCGTGGTTCGAGCCCGCTTTATCCTATTTTTGTTGAAAATCTGGATATGTTGGATACGACTATGTTTTTTACCGTTTTGATTGGGGTATTGATTGCAGGATTGGCGGGATGGTTAATCTTTTTGCAAAGAAAAGTTCAAGCTTTTGAAAAATCGTCGAACAACCAACATAGTGGACTTCAATTGCAGGCATATGAAAGACTGACCCTTGTAGCAGCTCGTATCGCTTTGCCCAATGTGATCAGTCGCTCTAATATCTCCGGCATCAGTGCCGGCGAAATGCAGGATTTACTAACCAAACAAATTCGGGAAGAGTTTGAATACAATATTAGTCAGCAGATCTATGTAAGCGCAGACGCCTGGAAATCGCTCAAAAATTTAAAAGACCAAAACCTTTTGATCATTAATCGAATTGCCAGATCCCTCCCATCTAATGCTAGCGGATTAGACCTCAATAAAAATATCTTGCAATTATTGATGAACGATAGTAAAGCAGATATTCACAATCTTGTTTCAGAAGTATTGAGCTATGAGGCAAAGAAATTAATGTGATCCAGTGAAATTTGAAAAGATGAAGCTTAAAGAACAGTTCATTAAACTTAGTATCATCTATTCTTTTTACAGAAGTTTTATATTTTTCTCAGCCTTTATCTCAATTTGGTGCTTGTATTTATTTTTCGAATACGGTTTTAGTATTCTAAGCAATCTTATCTGGTTGAAAATAAGCTCCCAGAGTTTTCATCAAAATATAAAAATTCAATTGGGAGTTTATCTGGAGGGGAACGAAGGCTTTTAGAAATATACATAATTGTAACTTCTAAAATGATGTTTGTAATGCTTGATGAGCCATTTACACATTTAAGCCCAATTCAGATTGAACGAGTTACTGCTCTTATTTTGGATGAGAAAGTAAATAAAGGGTTTATCGTTTCAGACCATATGTATCATCCTATTTTAAATATTTGCAACCATCTATATTTATTAAAAGATGGAA